>JAIEQT010000175.1 GCA_019747455.1 Chitinophagaceae bacterium
AAAAAGAAGCTTTATCCTGAAAGAGCATCTGCTTCATTACAAAATTATCATGAGCATCTACTTTTAGTTGATCAACTATCATTTTGTTATTACTGGTACGCATCATATAGTTGATAATCGAATCTTTTTTATCACGATCTGTCAGGTGTCCGCTAATTCGGTAAAAACCGGCTGTAGCCAAGCAACTTATGGCGTAATCCCCATCTGCTATTTGATCGCCAATTTTTAAAGCAGCCATAGCGGCTCCTTCAATTAAGGGATAGCGAAATTTCCATCTTTTGTGGGTAGTCAAATCATCGATCCAAACATGAACCGTGGCCGATTTTAATTTTAAAGCCGTATAATTAGGTAAATCAATACTTATTTCGAGTGAATCGCCCCTTTGATAAATTTTTTTCGACAAGCTAACGCGTAAAGAATCTTGAGCAATTATACTTTCGCTAATTAAGCAAATAATAGAAACTATTAGTAAAGCGTAGCCTTTTTTCATCCTTAAAAATAAAAAACTTCTGGCTAAAACTTTATTGTTTCTGTTAACTTCGCGCAAAAGTTATGATATGAGTAAGCTGAGCCATTTAGCAGAAACGTTGATAGGCAGTGAAATCGTAAAACTGGGAAATGCTATTAATGAGCGTATTAGGAATGGTGAAACTATTTATAATTTCACCATAGGCGATTTTGATCCGAATGTTTTTCCTATACCGGCCGAATTGGAAGCACTCATTATTGAATCCTACCAAAAGCATTATACTAACTATCCTGCTGCTGAAGGTATTCTAGAATTGAGAAAAGCCATAAGTGCGTTTATTCAGCAGTGGGAGGGTATTCATTATGATGCACATGAAATTCAGGTGGCCTCTGGAGGTCGCCCGCTGATATATGCTTTATTCAAAGTGCTTGTAGATAAAGGTGATAAAGTAATTTATGGCGTTCCTTCCTGGAACAATAACCACTATGTTCATCTAACAGATGGGGAACATTGTTTAATTGATTGCCTTCCTGAAAATAATTTTATGCCCACTGTGGCAGATATTAAAAAGAATATGGAAGGCGCTACTTTAATTTGTTTATGTACGCCCCAAAATCCAACGGGTACCACACTCTCGGCCAATGCCTTGAAAGAAATTTGTGATTTGATTATAGCGGAGAATAATAAGCGAGGTCCGCAGGATAAGAAGTTGTATTTAATGTTTGATCAAATGTATTGGACACTCACCTATGGGGATACTGTTCATGCTAATCCTATATCCTTGAACCCTGCTATGAAAGCGTATACCATTTTTATAGATGGTATTTCAAAAGTTTTTGCAGCAACCGGTGTTAGGGTGGGCTGGGCTATGGGTCCGGAAACTGTTATCGCTAAAATGAAAGCTATTCTCAGCCATTTAGGAGCATGGGCACCAATGGCAGAACAGAAAGCTGTTTCACAATATCTACTACAGCAAGAAGCCATTCAACAATACCTGCAACATTTTAAAACTGAAATCGAATATCGGTTACGAACTATATACAACGGACTTATCGCACTTAAAAATAAAGGTTATGCTGTAGATGCTGTAGCACCACAAGCCGCAATTTATCTTACTATAAAATTAGATTTGGCAGGTAAACAAGATGCCAATGGGCAAATTTTAAAAACACAGGCGCATGTTACTTCCTATATTCTAGGCGAAGCGAAATTAGCCGTTGTACCATTTTCAGCATTTGGCGCAGGCTCGGATAATCCTTGGTATCGGCTAAGTGTAGGTACCAGCAAGAAAGAAGATATTCCAGCTATGTTAGCCAAGTTGGAAGAGGCGTTACAGAAACTCCACTAATTTTTGTTGCAAATAAAAACAAAAGGCTTGTTAGGGGTATCCTTCAAAATCTTTTGAACCAAATGTATTTTGGTGATTATTTTATGCTTGTTGATATCTATGATCTCATTTGCCGTACAAAAAGCACTCCAGTTTTCAACGGGGAATAAAATGATATTTAGCGCAGCAATTTGTTTATCGAGTTCCTCTCTCGATAAATGGGCCTGATTGGCTAGTACTAATAAATCTCTGTTAGCACCCATAGTTAGTGTTTCGGACAACCGCAATATTTAGTTTTGTTCGACTTCTGGAAAATACCACAACCCGAACTTGCCATGGTAATGCCCATAAATAACAGCAAAACCATAATTTGGTTTATTTTCAACCTCATATTGATACTAAGGTAAATAAATTGCAGAAAAAATTCACGCATTTAACAGTTTTAGTGGCACCTCTCGATTGGGGGCTTGGACATACAACCCGCTGTATACCTATTATCAATAGTTTATTAGCACAAGGCTGTAAGGTTATATTGGCGGGCGAAAGAGCCCAAACCACTTTATTTGAACGTGAATTTCCGCAAATTGAGATAGTAGCTTTAAAGGGATATCGTATTCAATATGCCAAAAAAGGGTATTTATTTTCCCTAAAATTAGCCTTACAAATTCCCAGTATTGTCAAAGTAATACGATTTGAGCATAAATGGCTGAGGCAGGTTGTTATAGATAAGAAAGTTGATCTTGTTATTTCAGATAATCGTTACGGATTATACCATAGTAACATTCCTACTATCATTATTACCCATCAGTTACAACTCCATCTAGGCAATAGAAGTATAGAAAAAATCACTCAGTTTTTTTTATACAAATGGATTAACAGATTTACAAGTTGCTGGGTGCCCGATATGGTTGATGGCATTGCCGGTAAATTATCTCATCCGGATATTTTACCTCAAATACCAGCTACCTATATCAATTTATTATCACGCTTTAATGAGATAGATACAACAACAAAATATAAATACTGCTTTTTGATTTCAGGACCCGAACCACAAAGAACGATTTTTGAGAAAAAAGTTTTTGAGTTAGTTGCCGATTTACAAGAAGAAGTTGTAGTTGTGAGAGGCTTGCCTAATAGGTTTGATACAAGTTACGAGATTCGAGATTCGAGTTGTTATGAGAATGAGTATGATGCCCGCAACCCGCAACCCGCATCTCGCAACTCGCATCTCATATACCCACATCTTCCCACCAAACAACTAGCCGAACTCGTTCAGCAAAGTGAATATATTATTTGTAGAGGTGGTTATACTTCTTTGATGGAATTGCTCGTTTTGCGAAAGAAATTGATAGTAGTGCCAACACCCGGACAAACAGAGCAAGAATATTTAGCACAAACATTGATGCAACAAAAACAGGTTTATGCTACAACACAAAATACTTTTGATAAACACACGCTCGTAGCAGCAAGTTCTTTTAATTATTCATTCAAGCAACTGGCTGTGTTTAAGCAAGAAGACGTCGTGGGCCTATTATCGGCTATTTACGATAATAATAAAATATCTTTGTAGTCATGAAAGGCGTAATAAATAAGTATGGCGCGGCTATAGGATCAAATTTTATTTTTGGAAGCAGCTATGCCGTGGTAAAATATATTACGCCCGGATTTATCCATCCTTTTGCTTTGAATTTGGTGCGTGTTGGAACAAGTATCAGTTTGTTTTGGATACTTTTTTTATTTAAAAAAGGGGATCAGAAAATTGATAAAAAAGATATCCCGCGTTTTTTACTTTGTGCACTTACGGGCGTTGTTATCAATCAGTTACTTTTCATAAAGGGGTTATCTCTTACAAGTGCTATTCATAGCTCATTATTATCCCTGGCTACGCCTATTCTGATAACAATTATCGCTGCTCTATTACTTAAAGAGGGATTTAGTTATCTGAAGCTGGGCGGACTCATTATGGGTATTTCAGGTGCTGCAGTATTGATATTATCAAAGGATCAATCACAACAAGGATCACATGTGTTAGTGGGAGATATTTTAGTACTTATCAATGCTTCTTCCTACGCGTTCTATTTGGTGTTGGTAAGGCCATTGATGACGAAATACTCACCTATACAGGTTTTACGCTGGGTTTTTACTTTCGGAACCATAGGTATTATTCCTTTTGGATTACCTCCGTTTTTAGAAACAAACTGGATAACATTTGATATTTCTCACTTTATAGCATTGGCCTATGTGGCTATTGTGGGAACCTTTGTTGCTTACTTGCTTACTGTATATAGTATCTCCACTATTGGTCCATCTCGTACCGGAGCATTCATCTATACGCAACCTATTTTTGCCGCTGTTATTGCAACCATTTTTGCCGGAGAGCATTTTAGTTTGATAAAAGGGCTTGCTGCCTTACTTATTTTTGGAGGGGTTTTTTTGGCTAATTTCAAAAGAGAAAAAACTACTGCAGTTTAGGATAATCGAAGAACCAGAAAGTCTTTTTTGCGTGCATAAATTCCGCCCAATCATTGGTATCAATCTTTACGGCAAAAACACCGCAAGTAGGCATATTGTCGATGCTTGTGTCTGTTAACTGATTTACAAAATCGGTGATTCCGGGATTGTGTGAAAACAAAGCAACAGTATTGGATTCATCATTCAACTGCTTAATTACTTCAAAGAAGGTGGCAGGTGATGCATGATACAATTCAGAAATACCTATGATATCAGAATGCTTTTGACCATATGCTTTTGCGAAATAAGTAGCGGTACTAAAGGCTCTATTGGCAGTGCTGGATATAAAAGTATCAATGGGTACATTTCTCTTGATAAGTCGATTGGCCATTTCTGGGGCATCTCTATTTCCCCTTTCATTTAGTGGTCTTTCAAAATCACTCATACCTATATTAGCCCAGCTACTCTTGGCATGCCTAACAATAATCAATTGTTTCATAATGAAAAGGTACAAAATGCCCTGTACATTTGTATGTGGCTATTACGAAATTACATATCGATGAGTTTTTGAAATTAGCATCAGCACACCCTGTGTTGGATGTAAGGAGTCCCGGAGAGTTCGAACACGCCCATATACCCGGAGCATACTCGCTCCCACTTTTTACGGATGAAGAAAGAAAAATTGTTGGCACGGCCTATAAAAAGGAGAGTAAGGAGAAAGCAATAAAAATTGGACTGAAATATTTTGGAAAGAAAATGGTGAAGATGGTGGAAGAAGTGGAGAAGATTGAAGCGTCAATGGGTAGTTCTGAAAGAAGTAAAACTATTTTGGTACATTGTTGGCGGGGAGGTATGCGTAGCGCCGGTGTGGCCTGGCTGTTAGATCTGTATGGGTTTAAAGTATATTCATTAGTTGGTGGGTATAAAGCATATAGAAAATGGGTGCTGGCGCAATTTCAAAAAGATTATCCTTTTATTATCATTGGTGGCTATACCGGTAGTGGAAAAACAGAAGTGTTAGCAGCACTAGCGGCTAAGGGAGCAACAATTATAGACCTCGAATCGATTGCTTCCCATAAAGGGTCGGCTTTTGGTAATTTGGGTATGCCTAAGCAGCCAACCCAAGAGCAGTTTGAGAATAATTTAGCAAATAAGTTGCGGGATTCGATTTTCGATTTTCGAGATACGGGATACGAGTTACTAGACCTAAACCGCAACCCGCAACCCGCAACCCGTATCTATATCGAAGACGAAAGCCAACGTATAGGCGAGGTGAATATTCCCGGTAGTTTGTTTAATACCATGCGTAGCAAACCGGTTTTGTTTTTAGATATTCCCTTTGAAGAACGATTGCTGCATATTATCAATAGTTATGGTAAATATGACCAAGAGAAATTGCTCAACGCTATTTTGCGAATTCAAAAAAAATTAGGAGGCTTAGAAACAAAGAATACTGTAAATTATTTGCTAGAAAAAGATTTATATAATTGTTTCGCTATTCTATTAAAATACTATGATAAATTTTATTTAAATGGTCTTTTCCGTAGAGAAAACCCGGAAATGCAAATTCGAAAGATTCCTTGCTTTTCAACAAATGCAGAAGATAATGCTGCCGGTGTTATAGCAGCTATTTAAATACCATCCATCCCATAAGTAAAACCACTGTCCAGCCCGCAATATGCATCCATATCGGGTGGCTATGATCTTGCATAATTCTTTTTTTGCTGGCACCAATAAGTATGATAGCAAGGGCAATTGGTAAAATGAGTCCATTAATATAACCTGCAGCAAGCAATAATGAAATCGGTTTGCCAATAAGTATAAAAATACTTGTGCAGATAATAATAAATAAAGAGATAAATGCCCGTTCATTTTTTTGAATAAAGGGATGAAAAGTTTTAAAAAAAGAAATAGCAGTATAAGAGGCCCCTACAACAGAAGAAAGGGCAGCACTCCACAATACCAACCCAAAAATGCGCAATCCCATATTCCCGGCCGCCTGCTGAAATACGGTTGCAGCAGGGTTTTCAGCAGATAGCATTGTGCCCGAGGTAACTACACCAACAGTTGCTAAAAATAAAGTGTACCGCATAATACCTGAAATAGCAATACCACTGATTGCACTTTTGTTTACTTCCGACTCACTATTTTTTCCACTTATTCCTGCGTCCAATAAACGATGTGCACCCGAAAACATAAGATAGCCGCCAACGGTTCCACCAACAATAGTTATGATGGCTTTACCGCTCCATTGTATAGGGATCACAGTATGTTGTAATGCTTCTAAAACAGGTGGATGTGCTTCCCAGGCAATGAAAATAGTGAGACCAATTTTTAGGATACCCAATGTTTTAGTGAATTGATCGAGCATGCTGCCAATCTCCTTCCACCAAAATAGGGCGAGAGATAACGTACCACTAATCAATGCACCTTGCTCATAACTAATGCCGAATAATACATTCATACCTAATCCGCAGCCCGCTATATTCCCGATATTAAATGCAAACCCACCAAATACGATTAATACGGAAAGTAAATAGCCCAAACCGGGTAATACTTTATTAGCGAAATCTTGCGCCCGTAAATTTGTGAGGGTAAGTATCCGCCAAGTATTGAGCTGAGCGCCAATATCTATTAACGATGAAAGTAAAATTACAAACCCAAAGTTGGTAAGCAACTCCTTTGTGAATACGGTGGTTTGTGTAAGAAAACCCGGACCGATAGACGAGTTAGCCATTAAAAAAGCAGCTCCTAAGCCTACCCCACCAATAGATGGTATTTTAAACCGTTTGAATGGCAATATTATTCGCTTTAAAAGTTTGATGAATTTTTTTTGCAAAGTTTAAGGCTTGATCATTATCGCCATGTAAACATATGGTATCGGCTCTTTTTTTATTGCTGTTACGAACAAATTGCATAGCTTGTTCAATGGCTATATTTTCATCATCTATGATCGCATTGGGTTCTGTTCTTGGAACCAAATAACCATCATCGGTATATCGCCTGTCGGCAAAAACTTCTGCTGCTGTTTGTAATCCTGCTTTAGCTACCTCACTAATTAAGTAGCTATTGCTTAATCCATATACAATAAGACTGCTATCAATTTCTTTAACGGCTCTCGCGATCGTTTTACTGATATTTATATCTCTTGCCGCCATATTATATAATGCCCCATGTGGTTTTACATGATGCATAATGGCACCTTCCGCTTGGCACCAATAGCGAATTAAGGTAATTTGATTAACTAACAAATCGAATAATTCATCTTCGGGTAGCTGCATCTCTTTTCTGCCAAAATTTTCGATATCTCTAAAACTGGGGTGTGCCCCAATGGCCACACCATATTTTTTACATAAACAAATCGTATGGTGTATGATTTCGCTTGAACCTGCATGCTCTCCGCAACTAATATTAGCACTTGAAATATATGGCATCAGGGCTTCATCATGCGGAAAGCCCTCTCCCAAATCGCAATTCAAATCAATATGCATGAAAGTGTTCTTTAATTCGTAAGGTACATGCTTGTTGTAGTATTTGCAAATGATGATGTTGTTCAATCCATTTTTTTTCTGCATCTTCCACAGAGATCATTTGAATGGTAAAAGGTTTATTAAAAGATTGTTGAGCCAGTGAAGCAAAGGAAGAAGTGCAAATATTGGCTATGCGGGCATATCCACCAGTAGTTTGATGATCGGCCATTAACACTATTGGCGCCTTATTGGGGGGTAGTTGTATCGTACCTCTGGTAACAGCCGAAGAAGTTATTTCAGCGGCATCTATTTTTCCGAAATTTCCTCCACTTAATCGATAACCCATTCTGTCACTATTCGAAAGAATGGTAAACTGTTGATCCTTCCACCAATGCATGGATCCCTCTTTAGTAGGTATCGATTCCGGGGCCAAAGTGCAGTATATGGTGGAGGTATAAAAATCACTAACATTGGCTTGCCAGGGCATAATCATTACATTTTCTTGTACATAGCTTTTTTGCTCGTTTCGAAAAGAAATGATATCACCCGTTTTTAAATCATCTCCATATAAACCACCGGCACCAACTTTTTTATGCGTACTATAACTGCCCAACCAATCGTGTAATCGGAAACCACCCTGTACAGCTAAATAACCAAAATTGCCCTGTATTTTTTTTGTAAAACGAATAGTTGTTTCTGCGGGTATAAAAATGGGTCGGTTAATAGGAATGATTTTATTGTTGATGGTAGCACCAAAATCGGCCCCACTTAAACTAATAAACGTGTTATGGTGAAAATAAAAATCCGGTGCGGGAAATACGAACTCTATTGCTGCTTCGGTTAACGGATTACCCAAAAGGGCGTTGGCAATACGCAAAGCAGGTATATCCATAGCGCCGGTAGGATTTATACCAAGTGCTTGAAAACCGAACCGCCCTTCATCTTGTATGGTACATCCGGGTTTTGATTTAATGATGGAGATACTCATAACATTTTCTCCTTTTCTATTTCGTAAAATCTTTCCAGCGTAATCGGTATAAACTTAACTTGGTTTCCCGGAGATAGTAAAGAAGGTTGCTCTTTTTCTACATTAAAAATGGTAAGAGGGGTTCTTCCAATAATTTGCCACCCTCCGGGAGATAGAAGTGGATAAATACCTGTTTGCGCTCCCGCGATACCAATGCTGCCTGCGGCAATTTGTTGAGAAGGATTTTTTTTGCGGGGGTATTGAATGCTTTCGTCAACAGATCCCATATAGGGGAAACCGGGTAAAAATCCCAGCATATACACTTTGTATATTCGGTTACTGTGTATTTCAATAATCTTGTCGATACTAAGTTTTAGTTGCTCAGATAAAAATCCTAAATCGGCCCCGAATAAAGGATCATAGCAAGCCGGTATCTCAATTGTTTGTTGGTTTGTATAAGAAGTGGCATTAAAATCAACCTTCAACTGAGTAAGTGTGTTAGATACCCATGCTGCGATAGAGCCCTTTTTCACAACGGCAGATAGGGTTGTAATACTATAGTATACAGTTACACTGTTATATGCAGGAACGAGTTCCAATACCCACGAAAAATGAGCTGCTTCCACAGCTCTGGTATATGCCATTACACGTTCATGTACGTCTATACTAATCCCCCAACCCAACTGAACTACCACAGCATGCTCCCCTAATGTATATGTTTGTATCAAGATGTTTTTATCTTAAGCGTAGAATGATAAATATATATAATAGTTTTGAGCATTATGCAGCCTACTTTGAATACCCCTTCCCTTAAAAAAGTTATCACGGCAATCGCTATACCGATTTTAGCCGTTGGCTGTTTTGGTTTACATCATTATATCAATGGTCCATTGATGATGTTGGCTAGTGTTTTTTTTCTTTTTGCTACTGTCATGAGCTCAGTACATCATGCAGAAATAATTTCCGCAAAAATTGGAGAACCATTTGGTGCTTTGGTTTTAGCATTATGTGTAACAATTATTGAATCGTCGATTATTTTATCTATGATGTTTGCAGGAGGTGAAAATGTTTCTTCTTTAGCCAGGGATACCGTTTTTGCTGCTTTGATGATTATCTTAACAGGTATGTGCGGGTTAACACTTTTTATAGGTGGCCTGAAATATCGGGAACAATTTTTTGGTTCGTTGGGTGTTACATCTATTCTTACTGTGCTTGTAGCTATTTGTGTGCTAACGCTTATACTTCCCAACTATACTGTATCAATTCCCGGACCTTATTATTCTGAAAAGCAGTTGACATTTGTAGCTATTATCACTTTTTTATTGTACTTATCTTTTTTATTTGTTCAAAATATCCGGCATAGGAATGATTTTGTTACCGAAGAAGAACTGCAAGAAGTGCATGATAAACCGGATAAGAAAACAACCTGGTTAAGTGCTATTTTGCTACCGGTTAATTTAACGGCTGTAGTTTTATTGGCCGAGTCTTTAGCACCGGGCTTAGAGGCATGGATTCATAAAATGGGGGCCCCACCTGCTTTATCAGGAATCATAATTGCTTGTGTTGTGTTACTTCCTGAGGGCATATCAGCAGTAAAAGCGGCTTTAGCGAATAAAATGCAAAAAAGCTTGAACCTTTCTTTAGGCTCGGCCTTGGCAAGTATAAGCTTAACCATTCCGGTAGTGGCCTCGGTTTCATTATGGATGCACCTGCCCTTAGAACTGGGTATTCGTACCGATTCTTCCGTCATATTTTTACTATCACTCTTCACCATTATCCTTTCCCTTAGTAAGGGTAGAACAAATGTTTTACAGGGCCTGA
>JAIEQT010000318.1 GCA_019747455.1 Chitinophagaceae bacterium
ATTAGTGGCGGTACCGATAATCATTTAATGTTAATTGATTTGCGCAATAAAAATATCAGTGGTAAAAAAGCAGAACAAGCATTGGTACAAGCCGATATCACAGCCAATAAAAATATGGTGCCATTTGATGATAAGAGTGCTTTCATTACGTCAGGAATTCGTTTTGGCGTAGCTGCTATTACAACAAGGGGTATGAAAGAAGAACACATGCAGTTTGTGGTAAACTCAATCGATAAAGTACTTACCAATGCAGAAGATGCAGCAGTAATTACAACTGTGAGAAAAGAGGTTAATGCCTTTATGGAACAATTTGTTTTATACCCAGAGTTAGGATAAGTAATACATTAATCTTCAATCTGGAATCTTCAATTTATAAACCATCTTATACCCATATCTCGTAACCCGTAACCCGTATCTATTATGATTCAGCGTGTCCAAAGTATTTGGTTATTACTTGCCGCCGCGTGTACTGCTGCAAGCTTTAAATTTTCTTTTTTTAGTGGTAACCAATTAAATGTTACTACTAATGTGAAAGATTTTATTCGGTTTAATGCTCAACAAAATACTTGGATACTTATACTTACTGTTGTTATAGCAGTTGCTGCACTGGTTAGTATTTTTATGTATAGAGACAGAAAACGTCAGGCTTTGATTGTATTAGCAAGCGGTATTCTTTCTATAATACTTATTGGGCTATACTTTTCTATTGAAAATAATTTTGCAGAATCCAGTTTAGATCTCACTTCACTCATTCATTTCTCCGTACCCTTATTTTTTGCGCTGGCACTTCGGGCCATTTATAAAGATGAGAAATTAGTAAAGAGTGCGGATAGGATACGATAGATATGGGTTGCGAGATACGGGTTACGGGTTACGAGATACAGGTTGCAGGTAGAAGGACTAGGGGATTTACTAAATATTAAGCAGAAATTAATCCCTTTAGAAGAGTACATATCAAAATAAAATATCCAATGAAGTTTTTATTATATCTCATAGGAGCTTTCTTTTTGCTAAATACAAACAAAAGTATATCTCAATCAAATAAATCGGTATTTCACAATAAAGAGGAATATAGTATATCGTTTCCTTTCAAGCCAAAAATCAATACACAAACCTTACGTTCAACATTTGGTCAATTAAACTTACAAATGTATTCTGCCGAAGCAAAGGACACAGTAAAAGACAATAACTTAATGTATTCCGTCATAGAGATAGACTATCCAGATTCACAAATTAACTCAGATAAAAAAGATAGCGCTTCTAAATTTCTTAATGATAAGATTAATGAATTAATTGAAAATACGGGAGGCAATGTAATAAAAGAGATAGAAAATAAAGTTAATGGATACCCATCACGATATATTGAAATAGGTTTTCTAGGTGATCTCATCGTGATTAGAGCGAAATATGTCTTAAGAAAAAATAAATTGATAATTGCACAAACGATGACTAAAAAAGAGAACTACCCAAATATGGAATCTGATATTTTTTTTAACTCACTTACCATAAAATAAATACTAATCAATCCTTTAGAGATAATGTAATATTGGCTTACTGACTCCATTACAAAAATTTCCCCGTAATACTTTCTTTAACTTTTTTTGATCCGGAAGGCACACCGGCATATACCAGTGTACCACCCCCATCACCAGCTTCAGGACCCATATCAATCATCCAGTCGGCTGATTTAATTACGTCGGTATTGTGCTCAATAACAATCAAAGAATGGCCCTGCTCAATAAGGGCATTAAAGGAATTCAGTAGTTTCTTAATATCGTGGAAATGTAGGCCTGTGGTAGGCTCATCGAAAATAAATAATACATGACCGATTCCTTTACCTTTTCCTAAAAAGCTGGCAAGCTTAACCCTTTGTGCTTCTCCTCCACTTAATGTATCACTACTCTGCCCCAACTTCACATAGCCCAATCCTACATCATGCAATGGCTGTATTGCAATCCGTATAGCCTTTTCTTCTTTGAAGAACTCAAGTGCCTCATCAACACTCATTTCCAATACATCATGAATAGATTTACCATTGTATCTTACCTCCAACACCTCTTCTTTAAATCGCTTACCACCACACGACTCGCAAGTAAGGTGCACATCCGCTAAAAACTGCATCTCAACAATCTGCTCGCCCTCTCCTTTACAAGTATCACATCTACCGCCATCTACATTGAATGAAAAATGTTTAGGTTGGAATCCCCTGAGCTTAGATAAATTTTGTTTGGCATATAAATCGCGAATAGAGTCGTAAGCTTTAATATACGTGATAGGATTACTACGAGATGATTTTCCGATAGGGTTTTGATCTATCATTTCGATCTGAGAAATACTATCAATATCCCCAACAATTTGTTTGTGCAATCCTACTTTTTCCGAAAACTCACCTTTCAACTTTTGTAAAGCGGGATATAAAATCTGTTTTACTAAGGTTGTTTTACCACTCCCGCTTACACCGGTAACAACACAAAATAAGTGAAGAGGAAATTCAACCGTAATATTTTTTAAATTGTTTTGTTTGGCTCCCTCTACTTTCAGACTACTATTCCATTTACGGGTTTGCTTAGGTGATTCAATGGTATACTCTTTTTTTAAATATTTACCGGTAAGGCTTTCCTTATGCTCAACGATTGCTTTATAATCTCCTGCTACTACAACTTCTCCCCCCAAATGAGAAGCCAAGGGCCCCATATCAATGATATGATCGGCTTCTCGCATGATCATTTCATCATGTTCTACTACAACAACGGTATTTCCTAAATCGCGAAGAGATTTCAATACTTTAATTAAACGTGCGGTATCTCTTGAATGAAGTCCGATTGAGGGCTCATCTAATATGTACAAAGAGTTAGTGAGATTACTACCTAAGTTACGTGTGAGTTGAATTCGCTGGCTCTCGCCCCCACTCAATGAATTAGCTAATCGATTTAGTGTGAGATAACCAAGACCTACATCCAGTAAGGTTTTAATACGCTGGTGTAGCTCTAATAAAATTCTTTTGGCAATTGCCCGATCCTGCTCACTTATTAATAAACTATCGAACCAAGTTTTAAGCCCTTTCACAGGCATTTCACAAAGCTCTCCAATATGTTTATCTCCCACTTTAACATACAAAGCTTCTTTACGTAAGCGGTACCCCCCACAGGTTTGGCAATCGGTTCTACCTCTATACCTGCTTAATAAAACCCTGTATTGAACTTTATATAAGTTTTGCTCTACTTCTTTAAAGAAATCATGTATACCATACACGCCGTTACCACCATTCCATAATTGTTGGTACTGCTCTTTGGTAAGATCAATAATGGGCTTATGGATAGGGAACCCTAGCTTACCGGCTCCCTTTATAAACTGATCTTTCCACCATACCAATTTCTCACCCTTCCAAGGAGCAACCGCACCTTCATAAACACTTAACCGATGATCAGGAATAACCAAACTACTATCTATGCCTAATACTTGTCCGAATCCTTCACAAATATTACAGGCACCATATGGATTATTAAAAGAAAAAAGATTGGGAGATGGTTCTTCAAACACAATACCATCAGCTTCGAATTTATTACTAAAGTGTAATAGTTTATCTCCATTTAATTCCAAATGCATTTCACCTTCACCTTCGTAAAAAGCAGTGCCAACAGAATCACTAAGCCTATGAATATCTTCTTCTTCAAAAACTTTTACCACAATACGATCAATCAATACAAAACTTTGTACTCCTTTATCCGATAAGGTTTTCTTAAGTGCCTTATCATCAAGCTCTAATAACGCTTCAATTCTTTTGATCTCACCTAAACCCTTCTCCTTTTCCCCTGTTACCTCCCTATGATACATGCGCACAAACCCCTTCTGCATCAGAATATTTAGCTCTTCTCTGGCGTCTCTTTTGGCATGTTGTTTAAAAGGAACGATGATCAACACCTTGGTACCTTCAGATAATTTTTGTATGGTATCAACTACATCAGCTACATCATCTTTTCGCACTTGTTTACCACTTATTGGCGAAATAGTTTTTCCGATACGAGCATATAGTAAACGCAGATAGTCGTAAATTTCCGTCATACTGCCTACTGTACTTCTAGGTGTTCTGGTAATTACTTTTTGTTCAATAGCTATGGCCGGACAAAGCCCTTTAATGTAATCAACATCCGGTTTTACCATGCGCGCCATAAATTGACGGGCATAAGCACTCAAGCTCTCAGCATATCTACGCTGGCCTTCGGCAAAAAGCGTATCTATAGTTAAGGAAGATTTACCGCTACCCGAAACGCCGGTAACTACTATTAGTTTGTTCCGCGGGAAAGAAACAGTTACATTTTTGAGATTATGGGTACGTGCTCCTTTTACTAAAATACTTGCATTAGGGTCTTCTATCTCTTTTGTAGAACGCTTTTCTGTTTTAACTGCCATAGAAATACAAAGTAAAAGGAAATGTGTATAACCTCACGGCTGTTAAACAGAATTTCCACAAAAGGGTTCAGTATGGGAAAGATAGGTAATTTGTTGCCGGTTATTTATTATTCAATATCCTGATTTTTAATCCTTACTCAAAAACCCTAGCTATGAGAACGCTCAGTCATGCGACCGACACAGAGTTGATCAGGGCATTTCAGGATGGCGATACCGACGCCTTTGAAACGCTTATTTATCGTTATAAAGACAAGATATTTTCGTCTATCTTGTTCTTTGTAAAGGACACTTACCTCGCTGAGGATTTGTTCCAAGATGTATTCATCAAAATCATTGATACCCTTAAAAACAAACGGTATACAGAGGAAGGTAAATTCTTGCCATGGGCCTTGCGTATTGCCCACAATTTATGTGTAGACTATTTCCGCAAAGTAAAAAGAACGCCAGCTGTAAAAACCAGTGATAATAAAGATATTTTTGATGTACTACAAATTTCGGAAGATGGCCCTGATGGTAAGATTATGCAAGGCCAAAGCCACGAGCGTGTACGTAAGATGCTAGACTTATTACCTGAGGAACAACGCGAAATCATTGTATTACGTCATTATGCCAATATGAGTTTTAAAGAAATTGCAGAGATCACAAACTGTAGTATTAATACCGCTTTAGGTAGGATGCGCTATGGTTTAATTAATCTAAGAAAACTCATGGCCGAAAAACAAATTGCTTTATAAACTAGGGGTGTCTTTCGCCTTGAGGAGGGGGAGGCCCATCTCCTTCCGGCCCCCTTCGGGGGCCTCCAGCCGGCTGCATAATTCTTAAAGCCTCTAAAACGATACGATCAAATTCAACCTGTTGAGCAGGTGTACATACAGCACGTATCTTTCTAAAATGTAACCAGATACTCTTTTGAAAGACTTGCTCTGCTTCTGCTACCGGCTTAAATAAACTATCAATCTGAGCTTCGCGTAACGTAGTATCTTTTAATGAACTAAAAAATACTTCCCTACTCCTGTCTATATCCCTTCGTAACTCAGGAACCTGTTTTCTGTGCTCCTCTCTTAAAGCCATCAGTTGTTCTCGCTGTGAAGGAGTCATATTCAATTCTTTTACTAAAAATTCCAATACCTCTTTTCGTTGCCTTTCGGGTGGATCATTGGAGGGCTTTTTTTGTTGCCACCAAAATATACCAATAGTGATCATATTACCCACTAATAAAACAATGAGCAATAGATTGATATATTTATTATTCAATAATGAATGCATATAGATCTAATTAGTGTATGAATCGTGTAAACCATATTCGGCCGAAAAATCTGCAATAGATGAATTACTATTATCCTTGTTAACGATATGCTTTTGTTGGCTAAGCATCCAAATGTTTATGATGATACAACAAAGAAGCATAGCAATAACCAATATGGGTTTGAGCTGAAAGCCAGTAGCCATAGTATTCCTAGCTTCTAATCGATTTCTAATCTTACTGTAAGTATACAAAGGCGCCTCGGCAGGTTGTATGCCATCTATACTATTTAAAATTTCCTCTACTTCAGATACCGTATATTTTTTCATACTTCATGATTTGCTATAAGTATTTTTCTTAATTGTTGCTTGGCTCTATGCATATAGGCCTCTACTGCTTTAACGGAAGTTTTCATAATAACACTTGTTTCTTCATAACTCAACCCTTCCGTTTTAATCAATATAAAAGCCGTTCGCTGTGATTCAGGAAGCTTCTGCAAAGCTTGAAATAGGATCGCCGCCATCTCTTTTTTCTCTAGGGCAATACCCGGGTGAATGAATTCCGGTAATTGTACCTCCTCTTCCTTTCCGAATATGCGTAAAACTTGTCCAAACCTTTTCCTAGTATTTCGCTTTCTTATATGATCCAATGCTTTAGTAGTGGCAATCCGATATATCCAGGTACTTAGCTTCGATTCACCTTTAAATGAATGAATATGCAAATAAATCTGGATAAATACTTCCTGTGCTAGATCTTCTGCCTCCGTTTCTTGCTGTACTAAACCCAAAACCACATTGAACACCTTATGTTGATATGCATGAACGAGGTATTCAAAAGCAGCTTCGCTCTTGTTTCTCAGACCTTGTATTAGTTCAGTTTCGGTCAATCAACTATATGTTAAAGTTTAGACGAATAGGGTTCCAAAAACCTTTGCTAATTACCGAATTTTTTCTTCACAGTTTCCAAATGGGCTATAAACTTAGCAATATCGGGATCGTAGCCATATTTAATATTACTTAAAGGCTTCCCATTGGTATCTAAAAACATATAGAGTGGTTGGGCATTGAATCCGAATGCTGTAATCTCATAATCGAGGTTACGATCACCTTCGGAAAGCACCATATCCCCGTCTTTTTTACGATACTGTTCATGTTGAGGTAACTCGGAAGATTCATCTACATATAAACTAACCAGTACAAAATCTTCACGCATCCTACGCAGTACCTCAGGGTCTTTCCAAACCTCCTGTTCCATTTTTCGGCAATTAGCACAGCTATGTCCGGTAAAATCAATCATGATAGGTTTATTGAGAATTTTAGCGGCTGCTAAACCTTCCTCTAAAGTAAAATAAGCGATAAGATTATACGGCACATGCAATTTATTCGTTAATCGCTGGGGTGGCTTTGCCTTACTATTTGTAGATATGGATGAACTGCTGTTACTATACTTCAATAAATCCAGATTAAAATCCTGCGTACCCGTTGGAGGCAAAAAACCACTTAAATGACGCAAAGGAGCTCCCCATAAGCCTGGTACTAAATACATAGCAAAAGAAAAACTAGCTACTGCAAATAGTAATCTTGGCACCGACACATGTGGTAAATCACTATCATGAGAGAATTTGAGTTTACCTAGTAAATAAACTCCCATCAATGCGAACAAAACGATCCATAATACCAGAAACACATCTCTATCGAGTAAACGCCAATGATAAATCAAATCAATATTCGATAAGAATTTTAAGGCTAAGGCCAATTCAATAAATCCAAAACATACTTTTACTGAATTGAGCCATCCACCACTCTTTGGTAAAGATTGCAACATAGATGGAAAGAAGGCGAATAAAGAAAACGGAAGCGCCAAGCCCGCTCCAAAGCCAAGCATTCCGATAATGGGTGCCAAAGAAACACCACCGGAACTTGTTTGCCCCAGTAAGGTGCCCACCAATGGCCCCGTACAAGAGAAAGAAACTATAACCAGTGTTAGTGCCATAAAAAATATACCTAATAACCCACCTTTGCCAGCCTGCGAGTCGGCCTTATTGGCCCAGCTATTCGGCAACTGCAATTCGAAGGCACCAAAAAAAGACATACCAAAAACCAGAAATATTAAAAAGAATAAGCCATTTGAAATAGGGCTGGTTGAGATTTGATACAATACATCATCCCCGAAAATCATTACCAGTATAATAGTGGGTATTGTGTATATCAAAATAATAGAAAGTGAATACCAGATAGCATTGCGGATGCCTTCCAGCCGTGATTTACTCTTCTTTAAAAAGAAACTAACCGTTACCGGAATAAGGGGGAAAACACAAGGGGTAATAACAGCTAATAAACCTGTTAGAAAACAAATAAAAAAAAGTTGCCAAAATCCCTCCGGCTTGGTGTCTGCTTCCGCTTTTTGAGCATTATCAGTAACAGGAAAATTCACATAAAATTTCTCCTCTCCCGAAGGATAGTTATCTGCCTGCTTTGCCAGCCAAATAAAATGCCCACTAATACTACTATCGCTGGTGTTTTTCAATACAAAAGGAATAGTAATCGATACACTATCGGGATAAGTTGTATACTGTATGGTGTCTATACTAACAGATAAGGCTTTACCATTTTCTTCGATCTTATCGGAATTGGAAAACTCGATTGTTTTCGCAGTATCCGCTTTTAAAGAAGAAACGAATACTGCATCCTTTCCAATTTGTTTCATGGAAAAAAGAGAAACTCCTTTTTCCATCTTCGCATGTACAATTAAAGAACCGGTAGAATCTGTGAATCGTTTAGCCTCAAAACGAAATTGCACAGGCTTTTGTTCCTGTGCAAATAATAAGATATTAATAAGTAGAAGGCTTACAGCAAACAGTATTTTTTTCATTTATTGAAGCTTTACGTCAAATACTTTTTTAGTGGGTGGTAAGCACTGGCTATCGTCACAAACCATAAACTTCACAGTAACCGACAAATTAGTTTTTATACCTGCCTTTACTTTAGCCAATTGTGTGTATACTACTTTATCTGAATAATAAAATACTTGAACACCGAATATTTTATCATTTATTTTTTCCATCTTACCTGTTTCTTTGGTTTTTCCTTCCAATTTCACCAAAGGATTGGGAGAAAAACTAACAGATGTAGCCACCGGTCCGCCGGCAGGTGTGTTTTGAGCGTAAATATGCCAGGGTTTAGCAATACTTGTTGTAACAACTATTTCATATGTATCTGCTGTTTTTTTTACTGCTTCGGCTGTCCAGCTAACCGGATCTTTAACTTGTGCAGATAAGCTTGTTAAAGAAATAAGGCTTAAGAACACTAAAAAAAATTTCTTCATATTATTTAATTCAATCCTAAAAATTCAAATACTTTTTTACCATCAATATTATTTAAAGCACTGGCAGTAGCTCTTTCGGGGTGAGGCATCATGCCAAATACATTATTATTACCATTACGGATACCGGCAATATTCCTTACAGCTCCGTTAGGATTTGCAGTGGGTATAATATTGCCATCAGCATCGCTATACTTAAAAATAATCTGATCATTTTTTTCCAACAAATCAAGCGTAGCATCATCTGCATGAAAGCGTCCTTCTCCATGCGCGATTGGAATTTGCAAAGCCCCTGTTTCGCGATTATGAATGAAGACATTCTTGCAAACAAATTGTTGATTGGCATTTTGTAATAATACACCCGGCAATAAGCCGCTCTCACAAAGAATTTGAAATCCATTACATACACCTAACACTTTTCCGCCTTTATTGGCAAAGTCGATCACTGATTGCATCATCGGGCTAAAGCGTGCAATAGCTCCACACCGCAAATAGTCTCCATAAGAAAATCCGCCCGGTAAAACAATACAATCGTTTTTATCGAACATGGAGAGATCTTTATCTTTATGCCAAAGCATGATCACTTCTTTATTCAGATCTTGCTGTAGCGCATCTTGCATATCCCTGTCACAATTAGAACCAGGGAAAACGACCACCCCAAATTTCATGACGTCTGTTTTAGGGTGTAAAGATACGTGTATGTACCAAAAATATTGTTATTTTAAGCTATTAACTGAAGGTTATTCAAAACAATTACAGCTATCAATAGCCAAAATAAAAGATTTGGTAGAATCAACCTTCTGGGATAAGAAAAAGCGGCTCCTACGAAAGCGGAAGCGGGCACAGCGGTCATTAAAAAAGTAGTTACTCCTGCATGCCAAAAAATAAACGGGGATACTGCAATAATGAGTAAGGTTATCAATAAAACACTCCAGTTTTTTCTCATCTGAATTACCAACCGGCTGTTAAATTGTTGCCAAAAAAATAATCCGGTGATGATGGCAACAATGAATACTAAACCACTAGCAATGAGTAATTTTTCCTGTATCGGGAAGAGTCTGTTATTGAAATGAAATTTGGGCAAATAATTTAAAAAAGTTTGGGGAGTATCATGTACATATAGCCAGGCAATTAAAAAATAAAAGGGTAATAAAATTCCCATCAATAAAACAAACCATTCTTGCAATTGAAATGCCCGCATGATACCTAAAGAAAATAATAAAACAAGCACCATCATAGCGATCGGATGATAAGCCATGATAGAAAGCCCCATGATGAAACCAATATTAAACAATACGGTTTTAGGGGATTGTTGATTATATAAACGAGCCAGTTTCATCAACATCCAAATCAATAAAGAATTAGCTATTAAGGCACTGCTAATAGCACACCATTCTTTAAAAATAGCTGTTAATAAAACATAAGCCATAGCGGCTGTATAGCCAGCCTGGGGAAACATCCTGTATTCTTCTAAAAAAAGATTTATTCGAATCGCTTGTAATAGTATGATCAGCTGGTAAATAATAAAAAGTAGGGTTGGATTTAAACCTACGATAAATTGTTGCAGGCATATAGATATGAGCCCATCCTCCCCCGTTTGTAAAACGGCGATGGGTGTAAACAAAAGATGGGCATGCACAGCCATACTCAGTAAGAGTAGGAAGAGAATATTGATAACTGAT
>JAIEQT010000171.1 GCA_019747455.1 Chitinophagaceae bacterium
AATCATACCGCTTATCGGCTCTTGCCAATTCTTCTTCGGCAGTATCTAAATTAGCAGGATTAGGTTTGATAAATAGTTCTGCTACCGGAATACAAACAAAAGCCCAAATGATAGGTAAGAAACAATATATACCTGTAGCGCTAAACGAAATCCAAGCCAGTAGAAATACAATAAATGGGGAGCAGTATTTATACAAACGCAAAGGCATGCAGAGGCTTTGCCTAAAGTTACAACAATTAGCCCTTCATCAAATTCAATCCATCACCTTTCCAATCAGGAAATAGTATTTTATTGTTATTAATCTTTAAATGGCTATTGGCTACACTACTGAACGATGCCCTAAAATCAATACTTACCGGCAAATCTCTACCGTCTTCTAAATCTTCTTTAGCAAGAGACTTAATATTATTGTACACTTTACCACCTGCAACATCATTGCCTATAATAAAAGCACAACTAGCTCTTCCATGATCGGTACCACCCGTTCCATTTTGTGCCGCAGTACGTCCGAATTCTGTCATCGTCATTACCGTAACATCATCCTGGTAAGCATTCATATCTTTCCAGAAAGCGGCAATACTATCACTAAAGTCTTTTGCATTACGCGCAAAAGTTCCATTAGCTGCACCCTGATTAAAATGGGTGTCCCATCCACCACTCTCTGCAAAAGCCACTTCTAATCCTACATCCATCTTAATAAGTACAGCAATTTGTTTCAACGAATTACCCAAGGGAGAATTGGGATATACTACCCCCGCTGAGGGTTGATAATTTTTGATATTGTTTACATTCAACATCTTCATCGCATCAAAGCTTTCTTTACCGGCTCTATTCAATAATTTATTTGTTGTTTGATCGTACAACTCTTCAAAGGAACCAGCTACCATATTAGCCGCTAAAGGGTTCCCGCGCATTTGAATAGCAAAATCCTGCAAATTATTTATTGCCACTGCTTCATTATCGCCATATAAACTTCTCGGCAATGCACTGGTAATACTTACTGCTCTAAATGGGGTAGCATCGTGCCCTAATAAACCAACGGCTCTGTTTAACCAACCACTGGCAGTTCCTTTATTAAAGGGCGTTCCGCTCTCCATATAATCTTGTGCATCAAAATGACTACGCGTATTATTCGGACTACCAACACCATGTACAATAGCTAATCTTCCCTCTCCAAAAAAAGGATATAAAGATTCAAATGCAGGATGTAAACCAAAGCGACCATCTAAATCAAATTGTTTACCTTCTGTAGCTGCCGGACTCATAAACAAAGTAGGGCGCATTTGTTTGAGGTTAAGATCGGTAAACGGACTCACCGCCATTAAACCATCCATAGCCCCTCGTTGAAATATGCATACCAACACTTTTTTCTTTTTATAAGGCATGAATATCTTGTTTGCATCTGCTGCCCGCGCAATAAAGGAAGGAATACCTCCGGCTATACCACTGGCAAATAAAGCCATGGCTCCTTGCTTCATAAATGCTCTTCTGTTTTGCATAATGTAGAATTAAAAATCTTCAATCTGGAATCTGGAATCAGATTGAAAATTGTAGATTGTAGATTATTTTCTCTGAAACTCCGGACTCCCAATAATAATTCCTGCCACCTGCGCCATCATCGAATTATTTCCGGGTAATGTCGCGGTAATAATGGATTTATTTTTTTTATTCAAAGCCAACTTATCATCATTTCTTTTAACAGCTGTCATCGCATCCATCATATTATCTTCCGTCTGTTGTTGCATAGGACTTGTTTTCTCAACAGCATCATTTATTTTCTGAGCAAGTGACTGATCAGCTACCATAGCTGTTAATCGCTTTATGTTTTGCTTATTATCCCTTTCCGGCAAAAAAATATTACTATACACATGGAGTGCATCTTCTGTACTTTCCGGCTCATGATTATTGTTGAGGGCTGCTAAATCTATTTTAATACCGGGAATTTTTTGTGCTGCAAACGCCAATCCGAAATTCATTCTATTTAGCAATGCCCCGGTATTGATCCAATAAGATGCTCTATCAGGAAAGCCGGTAGGTGCTTGGTAGAAATATATTTTTTGCCCCATTTTATTAATCCAGTTGAATACTTGTGCAGGTTGTTGAACATCTGCATTGGTAGCACGTATAGCGCTGATGGCCAATTCAAATGGTGATTTTATTTTTTCGCGAGATGATTTTTGATTCCAAAATTCCCGATCGTTTACCATCGTAATCAATACGGCCTTTATATTACCATCCGTTTTACGAAAAGTTTCGGCCATTTTGTTTACCAAACTAGTAGCAGGTGTATCACTCACAAAACGAATAGCTATTTTTTTGGCAATAAATTGTGCAGTAGAAGGATGATTGGCTAACATATTAATTACCTCTTCTCCTTCTTTATAGCCACCGTTGGCAGGGAAATTTTTGCCTAATATTGTTTTTGCTTCATCATCATGTTTATCAGCACGGAAGAAGAAATCTTTTTCAACTACAAACCCCCTATTCCCAAAATTATTTTGTAGGCCTCTTTCATATAAATTTCTACCCGGTGCATCTTTTACCAAAGGTCTCAAACCCCAGCCTGTAAGCGCCCGAGCTACTGCGGTAACATCGGCTTGCGTATACCCCCCATCAACACCTAATGTATGTAACTCCATAATTTCGCGGGCATAGTTTTCATTCAAACCCTGCACTTTTCTTGCCTGTACCGCCTGTTGAGCAAATGGGGCCAGTGGAGATCCGGCACTTTGCATGTCATCTGCCTTTTTTTCTAACTGTTGCTGTACAGCTGCCTCCACTCTTTTATTAACCAATCTATTCTTATCACTTACACTACTGGCATTATCTAAAAACTCAAGCATGGCAGGATGCTTAGCTGTAGCCAATAACATCGTAGAAAAATTTCCTGTAACATTCGGGCGAATAGCATCGCGCTCGTAGGTTTGAATATATTGTACACATTGAGGCTTGGTGAGGGATACATTAAAATGATTAAACCAAAAATCGGTAAGCACCTCATGTAACTGATTATTGCTATAGGCAGCCCTTATGATTTTTTGATTGATCAATTCTGTTTGTAATTCCTGCAACGGTCTTAAGCCCATTTGTTGCATCAAATTCCGGAGTTGATCTTGATAGGCTTTTTTATCTGCTTGAATGGAATCTTTATTTACTAACCCATTCTTAACCGCAAAACGAACAATTTGTCCGGGATTAAGGTAAGTATTAACTATTGTTTCATTATCTAAGCCTAAGGTTTTGAAATTGGCTAATCTTTTAACTACTTCTGTATCGGTATCGGCACCTTCTAACTGTTGTTCAAACCATTTATCGATTCCCATATTAACCACGGCATCTACCTCACCCGGGCGAGCCCCAAAACTGAATCTATCAAGCAAACGGGCAGCCGCTTGCCTATCGGTATACCCATATTTTTTATAGGGCATTTTAACGTTATGCTCCGTACGATACGACTCATTATTAGAAAAAGAAAGCAATAAAGTAAGCGAAACGCCAACAGTAAGGGATTTTATGGTGCGGCTACATTTCATAGCTTCAGTTTTTACTATGACTGGTTTTATTACAAAAGGTTTAATTAGAAGTAGATCAAAGACGGTAGACCGTAGACGATAGACCATTGACGATGATCTTTAGTCAATAGTCATTGGTCATTAGGAAGAAGCATTCAATAATAATTAATAATCCTCGCTATCTGTGGCAAAATCTGTATTATCTGTGGTTAACTTAGGGTTAAAACCTTAGTGAAATGCCAAGCAAAAACAATCTTTCCTGCAAAATCGTGGTTTGTTGATTAATATTGGTGATAGAAGCATTGAAGAAGTCAAAACCCATATTATTCAACAAGTTATTACAAGTAAGTGTAAGGTAGGCTCTGTTTTTCTTGAGCTGATAATGCATATTAAGAAATAGAAATGGTTGGCTATTAGCCTTGCCACTAAACCAGTATTGTTCGCCGGAGGCTTTTAACATAAGTTTTTTACTTTTCGAGGAAAAACTAAAATCAGTTTTCAGCTTAGCCATAGAAGAAGTAAATAAGTTATTATCGTTCTTAATTTTCTGAAAATTACTAACCCCGCCATAAGTAACTTTTGAAGTGAATTGCTCATGCCATTCAGTTCTAATCGAAATATCATTTTGAAAAGATATCGCTTCTTGTTGAATAACAAAACTAGCATTTCTGCTTTCAAACATATTTCTCATCGAAAAATTATTAAAAGTAAAATAGCTTTTTAGTTTTGGAATTGCTTTTTCAAATAAAATAAATAGCGTGTTCGCCGAATAAGGGTTGCTTCCAAAAACCCTATTGTCGATACTAACAAACGGAGATACACTAAAGTTACCAATAACAGGGTTTACAGATTTAGATAATGATAAACTAGCTTGAAATATAATTCCTTTAGATATTCTCGTATTACTATAAGTAATTCCTGCCCTGTTCTCTCGAATCAGCGGTAAAGATGAATTAAGTAAAAATGACTGTTGAATAGACCTGTAATCTGTAAACCTGCTACCAGCAAACACATCATGATAGTCAACTGCTCGAGATTGATTCGACCCACTAAGTTCAAAGTAAGATGATCCCTTAATTTTATACTTTACTGAAAGCCAAGGGTTAAGATACACGTAACTGTTTGACTTACTAACACTCTTATCGCCAAACCTTTCATGCACCAATTCCGGCTCAAATTTTAACTCCCACTTTTTGTATTGAGAAAAAAATTTAAGACCGGCGGCTGTTATACTATACTCAAAACTATTAATGCGATTAAAGTTCATGCTTCCTGTTTGCAATTCATTCGAAAGGCTATAATACTCAAGTTTATTATTAAATATCTCATTTATATAATTTCCTCTTATTTTTCCCGACAAACGTATTAAAGTCTCATTTCGCTTATATTCTTTAAAATAAATATCTGAATTGAAGAAGAAGCTATTAAATTTATTTTGCGTATTGTACCTATATGCATCACCCTGAAATATACCGAGTATTTGCTTAAAACTAGTGTCATTGGTATTGCTATTATTATACTGCGCTAAATGCGTATATTGATGACCAATAGTTAAGTCGATGGTTGTAGTTGATGAAGTATTAAAAGTGATATTTATTTTATTGGCAACGCCTTTTTTTGCAGCAGTTGTTACGGGAAGTATTGTATCTACTGGTAGTCCTATAAAAAAATCATTTTCCAAGTTTCTAGAAAAAACCTGATTACTATATATAACTCGTACTTTAGTTTTATTTAGATACGTAACCCTATTATCGAGTAAGTAATTCTGAAGTGTAGATGTACCAATTTGTTGCTCATTTAAGGTAACCGGAAAAAGCGTGTTAATGAAATTGGTTTGTTTAGTTACACCATAATCATTTACAGAATTAAGGTATAAGAGGTTGCTTCTTAAATCAGTTCTAGAAGAAATTTTGCGGATATAGTTCGCACTAACCAGTTGATCATTGTTAATCAGGTATCGTTCTCGAGCAAGCAAAGGAAGTCGGGGTGGGTTTATAAACTCATAAGCGAATGGTTTTGCTTCGTTTATATTGGCATTCATTCTTTCAAATACATTATCCGTGGCAGAAGATGTTATGTCTCCTTTTACTCGATTGTCGAAACCTGAATTATTAGCGTTTCCAATAATCGAAAACTTATTTTTCCCTGCTATCGAGTAGATATTAGCATCAATGGCATACCGTGGATCGATGCTTTTTCTAATAACAGCCTCGCCAAAAATTCTAAATAAAAACTCTTTCTTTAGCTTAATGTTTAAGTTGGTTTGTTTAAACCCGGCAAATTCTTTTAATAAGGGATTGTCTGAATCATTTTCAATTGCTTCAATTTTAGACAATGTATTGGCGCCCAAAGATTGGGTCATTAACTTATAGTTATTTCCAAATAAATCATCGCCTTCAATTAATACTTTACTGACCGGCTTCCCTTTAAATTTAATGTTGCCTGCATCATCCACCTGAATTCCGGGAAGGTTTTTTAGTACATCTTCTAACCTAGACTCCTTATCTGCTCCAAAATCGGCAGCATTATAAATAGTAGTATCGCCGCGTTCAATAATTTTTCTATTGGTCTGTACCAAAACATCCTTTAAATTTTTGATGCCCGATTTTAGTTGTATTTCAAAATTAAATTTTGAAACATCTTGCGTATTATCAAAAAATAAAATAGTGGTGTCTGAATAACCTATCAAAGAGAATTTTATTCGATACGGGTGTAATTTTTTAAGTTGTTTTAATTCAAATACTCCAACGGCATTGGTAATGGCATATGCAAATATAGCAGTTGAAGAATCTTTATATACCGAAACAATTACACCTGATAAGGCTTGATTATCAGCGTTTCTAACAGTTCCAGCAATTAGAACTGATTGAGAAAATAAGACTTTCCAAAGTAAACTAAAAAAGACAATAGAAAGGAGGGATTTCATTGAAGTTAAATAATATTAAAACTAATTCTTTCCCTCCATCAATTTTAATTTTTTAAGTTGATCTTCAGTCTTTTTAGTAAATTCAGATTGAGAAATACGTTTTTTACTAAAGATATACTTTGTAAAATCAAATAATTCATTAGGCTGATCTTCAATTTTAGTAACTCTATAATCAGTTTTACGGTTTTTGTTGTCTACTGTGCTTAGTTTTATTATTAGTCCAGGCAGTCCATTAATTGCTTTAGGCCCAAGTGAAATTGGTATTTCATTTGAAAACCATGCAAAATAATGAGTACCCATTATATCCTTACCTGTTGCATATTGGAGTTTTTGATTATTAAAAACCGAGAAACTATCAACTACTTGCCATTCAATTTTTTGAAGAATATCAACTACATCGAAATAATTATCACTTTCAGAATCCCAAATATGCATTATATACTCATTGGTCAAATAGTTGAAATAATTGAACTCTTCATCCATTTTAGCCTTTGTTTTCAATAATGTATTTTTCAGGTAACTAATTTCTGCTTCTGAAATGTTCTTTGAACGCATAGCACTGAAAATTGAGTCATTAGTTTTATTAAAAAACTCTTTCAAGATTATACATTCATTATCATCCTTGAAATACATCTTACTAATATTAGACATCTTATTTGCTGAGATTGGATTATCAAAAAATGTATTATACGTAATTATCAGTTTTGGTCTACGTATATTTTGTCCAAAAATTTGTGAAAAGTATATTGTAATTGACAGCAAAAAAAGTATTCTAGGGATCATATAATTTTGTTTAAAGATAAGGATTGATCTCATATTAATGATCAATCCTTATCGTGTTAGTAATTGACTCTATTGATCTTCATAAATAATCATTTCACCAGTTATATTGTCAAAAGCCCATTTCCTTATGCCGGTTTCACAATCATAAGCTATAATCCTCCACCAATAAAGGTTATTGTTTGCATCATATGCCCTAGATTCAAGATAGCAATTTTGAAATACTGCTGATTTAGTTAGCTTTTGTGATGATATTTTTTTATTATCATCACTTAAGTTTCTAACCAGTCTTTTAGAAAATAGCAAATTTTCTTTACTCTTGAAATAAGTATTTTTATAAGAGTTTTTTATACTTATTTTGGCTAGAGATTTAACAAATGCTACTTCAGAGTTTTTTTCAGAAGCTTTAAGAGAAATTAAAGTCGAAAAAGATAAAGCAAGAATAAAAATTTTTTTCATACACTTTTTTTTATTTGGTTACCCTGTCTAACGCCATGGATTTAAATGTTCAGCGGCAACAGATTGTAAGCTTTGCTCATTGACTGTATGCACCCAATACCAGTACACATGATAGTGTCCATTTTTATTGTCTGTGATCAGCAGTTAGAAATTATGGATTAAACTCATTTCAATTGAAGCATTAAACTACTCATAACAGATATTTCAGGCAATAGCCCAAGGGTTACACTTTTTAGCTGATGGAATAGGCAGAATCACTTTTAAGCTAATTTTAATACCCCCCGCCTCTCATTTTTTTTAAAAATTACCATTAGCTTTAAATATAATATCATATTAAACCAATCATCCACCCCTATGATTACCATTGCAATTGCGGAAGACAAACCCGCAGACTTGCGCAGATTAGAGAAATCTGTACAAAGTCATAAAGAATATAAACATATTTTTTCTGCGACAAATGGCTTGGATCTTTTACATAAAATACATGCTTGTAGCGAACTCCCACAAATATTACTATTAGATATTGAAATGCCTAAGCTAGATGGATTACTAGCTACAACTTATTTATACCACAAATTCCCTATGCTCAAGATTATTGGTGCATCTTCCCACTCAAACAAAGACTTGGTAACACAAGTGATTAGTGAAGGAGCGATTAGTTTTATTACTAAACACTTTTTAGAACCAGATTCTATTTCTTATAAGCCTATATATGGCAAAAGAAATGTTCTAAAAGAAAGTATCGACTTTACCTTACAAAATAAATCGTACATCGATTTACTACTATTCAATAACGTAGAGGAAATACAAAAAACAAAATCAACAGCTTATTTACGTCATCAAAAATATCCGAACTTACCCTCTACTATTACTGAATTTTTAATACTAAACGCGGCAGAGTTAACTTTTGATGAGATTGGCGACATTATGAGTAAAAGTAAAGCTTCAGTAAAAAAATATTCGATATACGCAGGAGAGCTATTCAAAGTAAAAGGAGCTAGCGAAATAAAAAGCCATTGCATCAAACATGGATTGGTTAAGCTACCTTCCCTTTTTGATAAAAACTTTAACTAGATAATTGTATCACTCTATATACCCCTCACACCTTACACCTTATCCCCTTATTCTTCAGTCTCTCGGACTTCCGGTCTTTCAGACTACTTACTCCCTACTCTATACAGCATCACACCCATCAGCACAAAAAAGGCGGTACCTAAAACAAAATATCCTCCCTCGGATAGGTTTTGTACTAAAGACTCTTCTGCGCTTACTGCTGCTAAGAATTTTTCGCCTCCGGCAGAACCTGAAATGAAAGCTATGATTACACCGGCTACGGCACCCCCTGCCACTAAGCCTGTTGCAAATAAATTTCCCTTCCCTAATTCTTCTTCTTCCGCAGAAACAACTGTATTATCTTTTTTCTTCTTCGCATCTACCAACCCTCTTATAGCACCACCAATAAAAATGGGTAAGGTTGTAGCTAAAGGTAAGTATGCCCCAACAGCAAAACTCAATGCCTTAATTCCACAGAGCTCCATAGTAATGGCTAAGAATACACCTGCAAAAACATATTGCCAATCGAGGTTTTGCGAGAGTATACCCTTAATTAGGGTTGCCATTAAAGTAGCTTGTGGTGCGGGATATTTTTCGGTACCAATGGCATGGCTAATACCCTGACTAATCATATCACTCGAAGGTTTATCCAAGAATTTCACAGTTATACCAATTACTATAGAAGAAACAATCGCACCTACAAATAATGCGATCTGCTGATTACGGGGTGTTGCCCCAACAATATACCCGCTCTTTAAATCCTGTGAAGTTGCTCCTGCATTTGCAGCAGCAATACATATCATGCCACCCACTACTAATACCAATGGTTCAAACATTTGTCCGGTCCAACCCACACTTAAAAAAATCAAACTGGTTCCCATCACAGTAGCAATTGTCATACCACTAATAGGATTATTAGAAGAACCAATTAAACCTACAATACGCGATGAAACGGTTACGAATAGCGCACCAAACAATACAACCAAAACACCGATCAATAGTTTTTGTAAAATACTATTACCGGGTACTTGTGGCAAAATGGTGATCAATGCAATTAAGCCTACGGTACCCAAACCAACCACTTTTAAACTCAGATCTTTTTCAGTGCGTAATACGCTTGCTGTACCGGCGCTTTCTGATTTCAAAGAAGCCATACTTCCTTTAACAGATTTCGCAATTGTAGGAAGCGTTTTTATAAGCGTGATAATACCTCCGGCGGCAACCGTACCTGCCCCAATTTGCCGAATGAATGCATAATATACCGCCGATGAATAATCATTGAATGTATGTGTTATAGGGTTCCATCCACCCTTACCCCCCGCTTTCGTGATATCACCTAAGTAGCCCAATTTTACAAGTTGTGCGGCAATAATATCGCCGGGCACTAATGATGAGAGCAAAGGGATAAATACCAACCAACTTAGCACACCGCCGGCTACTAATACACCGCCGATTTTTGGGCCAATAATATAGCCCACCCCCATATACTCGGGCGTAATTTCCCCACTCACTTTGGCGGAAGGGAAAAATTTATTGATTTGTTTAGTAGCATAGTACGGAGTTTCGGCAATGATATGTGTTACTTTTTGGAGAATAGCATATACAAATGCTACCCCTAATCCCCAGAAAGCCGTCTTCGCAAAATCACCCCCTTTCTCCCCCGCCTTTAAAACATCTCCACAGGCAGTTCCTTCCGGATAAGGAAGATTATCATGCTCATTTACTATAAGTGCTTTACGCAGAGGAACCATTAATAAAGTACCTAGCAAACCACCTACAATAGCCAGGATTAAAATAGTGAGATAATTAAAATAGCTGGCACTATCGGGCGATGATAAAAATAAAAATCCGGGTAAGGTAAATGCAACACCTGCTGCAATACTTTCTCCTGCAGAGCCTGTTGTTTGAATAATATTATTTTCTAAGATGGTTGTTTTCAAAAATTTTCTACCCAAT
>JAIEQT010000431.1 GCA_019747455.1 Chitinophagaceae bacterium
CAAACCCTGCTTCTGAGAAAATGATATCTAATCCTTCTTCTTTTACCTGTTGTGCTACTTGTTGAGAGCCTGGAACAATCATCACTTGTACATGGTCATTTTTTTTCTTCCCTTTTACTAATGCTGCAACAGCGCGTAAATCTTCTATTCGAGAGTTAGTACAGCTACCAATAAATACGTGTTGTACAGGCATACCGATCAAAGATCTTCCCGACTGTAAACCCATATACTCCAGCGCTTTCATAATATTTTTTCTTTCACCCTCATCAGGAATTGTATCGGTTACAGGTATGCTAGCATTGATAGCGATTCCCAACCCCGGGTTGGTACCATAAGTAATCATGGGCTGTATGAATGTACCGTCAATATGTAACTCTTGATCGAAAATAGCATCCGCATCACTGTACAATGCTTCCCATTCTTTTTTCTTTTGTTCCCATTGCTCACCCTGCGGAGCATATCGTCTTCCCTTTAAATAATTAAGTGTGACTTCATCCGGAGCAATCATACCACCACGTGCACCCATTTCAATACTCATATTGCAAATGGTCATCCGGGCTTCCATAGATAAACTACGAATAGTACTTCCGGCATACTCTACAAAATAACCTGTTGCACCACTAGCAGAAATTTTTGAGATGATATATAAAATAATATCTTTTGATACTACACCCTTTTGTAATTCTCCTTCAATATTAATGCGCATGGTTTTAGGCTTTGTTTGCAACACACATTGAGAAGCAAAAACCATCTCCACTTCACTGGTACCGATACCAAAAGCTACCGTACCAAAAGCTCCATGAGTAGAAGGTAGAAGTATGACTATCTCCACATACAATGGTCATACCCGGTTGGGTAATACCCAACTCAGGACCAATAACATGTACGATACCCTGATACGGGTGACCTAACCCATAAAGCTCAATACCATGATTATTACAATTTTCAATCAATGCATCTACTTGCATCCGAGACAGCGCATCTTTAATTGGCAGATGTTGATTTAAGGTGGGTACATTATGATCTGCAGTGGCAATGGTTTGTTTCGGACGAAATACTTTCATCCCTCTCTTTTCAATCCCTTTAAAAGCTTGTGGACTTGTTACTTCATGAATAAAATGGGTATCGATATATAGTACAGAAGGGCCATTATCAATTTTTTCAACCACATGTTTATCCCAAATTTTATCGAAAAGTGTTTTTCCCATGAATCATTTTTTAATTAAGCAACTGCCTGTTCCGGAACGTGTGCTTCCGCCATTTTCCGAAGATCATCTTCCATTACTTCTTTTTTGCTGTCTGCCACTTGTAAGAATTGTTGATACAACTGGTCTATATCATTTCTGTTAAATTCATATCCCAATTTCTGGAATCGGTATGCTAAGGCACTTCTTCCGCTGCGGGCAGTAAGAACAATTTTACTGCCTTCTGCACCTACCTGCTCCGGATTGATGATTTCATAAGTGGTTGAATCTTTTAAGAAACCATCTTGATGTATACCCGATGAATGTGAAAAGGCATTAGCTCCTACAATAGCTTTATTTGGTTGAACTGGCATACGCATGGTATCGGCCACTTCGCGACTTAATGGATTCAACATCTTAGTATTGATATTGGTATATAAGCCTAAGTATTTATGCTGCTCAATAATCATCACCACTTCCTCCAAAGAAGTATTTCCAGCGCGCTCTCCCAGCCCATTGATAGTACATTCAATTTGTCGGGCTCCGTGAATAGCGCCACTAATAGAATTAGCGGTAGCCAAGCCCAGATCATTATGGCAATGACAGGAAAGTATCGCTTTATCTATATTGGGAACATGATTCATCAGATAAGCAATTTTTTCGCCGTACTGATGTGGCAAACAGTAACCGGTTGTATCAGGGATATTTACAACCGTTGCGCCGGCTGCAATTACCGCTTCTACCACACGAGCTAAGTATTCATTCTCTGTACGTCCTGCATCTTCCGCAAAAAATTCAACATCATCGGTAAAATTTCTGGCCCATTTTACAGCCTGTACTGCACGACCTAAAATGTCATCTTGGGTGGCATTGAATTTGCCTTTGATATGATAATCCGAAGTGCCGATACCGGTATGTATACGCGGACGAACAGCATATTTTAAAGCTTGGGCCGCCACTTCAATATCTTTTTGAACAGCCCGCGTTAACCCACATACAGTCGCATTTTTAATGACTTTTGAGATTTGAGAAACAGACTCAAAATCTCCCGGGCTAGAAATAGGGAATCCCGCTTCGATAATATCAACTCCTAATAGCTCCAGTTGCAAAGCAAGATCCAATTTTTCTTTGGTATTCAACTTGCAGCCGGGCACTTGTTCACCATCGCGTAGTGTAGTATCAAAAATGTGGATTTTATGATCCATGATTCAAGGTTTAGAGATAAAAAGACAGGCACGTAAATGCTGCTATCGATTGCCTGAAATAACAACAGTACGGCCCGTCGGATTCGAATTTAGTTTGCCTTATCTTCGAAAAAGAATCAATATAGTGATGCTTTTACAGTTTGTAAGCCGCAGGAAAACGGCTAAAACCCTTTACTGTATTGGTTTTAACCGGTAAATTATTACGATGCCCAACCGCACTACAGATGCCCTTTTTCAGTTAATTCAGTCATTAGAAAGAGCTGAAAAACGAAATTTCAAGCTTTATGCCACCCGGAATAGCAACACGGGTGAACGTAAAGTGGTGGAATTATTTGATGCACTCGATAAAATGAAGCAATATGATGAACCCTTATTGCTCAAAAAACATAAAAACATTCAAAAAAAGCAATTATCCAATTTAAAAGCAGCTTTATACCAAGAAATATTAGCCAGCTTACGTTTGCTTAAACAGTCGGATAATATAGATTTACAATTACATGAGCAACTCGATTTTGCCAGAATCTTATACAACAAAGGGCTTTATTTACAGAGTTTGAAAGTACTCGATCGTATTAAAGAATTGGCAAAAAGTAATAATCAGGTTACTTATATTCAACAAGTACTTTTTTTAGAAAAGAAAATTGAAGCCCTACACATCACCCGAAGTATGCAAGATAGGGCCGATCAATTGTGTGCCGAAGTAGATGATACCAATAATCGCTTGCAAACTATTAGCATCCTTTCTAATATATCACTTTTGCTTTATGGATGGTATATTAAGAATGGGCACGCACGCAATGAAACCGATAAGCAAGCTTTAGCTTCTATTTTTGATAACCCTGCTATTCATTCACCCCAACAATATTATGGTTTTTACGAGAAACTATATCTCTACCAATGCCATTGCTGGTATGCTTTTATTACGCAGGAATTTTTATTATACTATCGTTATTGTCAAAAATGGGTTGATCTTTTTCAGGAAGATCCCAAAATGATTCAGGTAGAAACGGCTCACTATATAAAAGGGATACATAATTTACTGGGTGCTCATTTTGATCTGAGAAATTTTAAAAAATTTCATCATACTATCCAAACACTCGAAAAATTTATTCAATCGCCGGTTGTTCAACAGAATCAAAATAATTTAATTCAGTGCTTCACCTATTTATATACGGCAAAGTTGAATAGGCATTTTATGGAAGGCACTTTCACAAAGGGTTTGGTGCTTGTTCCTGAAATTGAAGAAAAATTAAAAGAGTATGAGTTATATTTAGATAGACATCGGGTGCTTGTATTTTATTATAAGATTGCCTCTTTATATTTTGGCAGTGGTAACCCAGAAAAAAGTATTGACTATTTGAATCGTATCATTAACTGGAAAGTTGATCTCAGAACAGATTTGCAATGCTATGCCCGCTTATTACATTTGATTGCCCACTATGAATTAGGCAATCTGGATCTATTGGAATATTTGTTAAAATCGGTTTACCGATTTATGGCTAAGATGCAAAACCTAAGTGCTACCGAAGAAGCTGTATTTGATTTCCTAAGAACAGCATTCCGTACATCACCTCGTAAAATGAAGCCGGAGTTCGATCGATTATTAAAAAAATTACAATCATTAGCTAACGATAGAATGGAAACAAGGGCATTTATGTATTTAGATATTCTCTCTTGGTTGGAAAGTAAAATTCGCGAGAAACCAGTACAGGCTATTATTAGACAGAAATACTTGGATGCGAAGAAACGGGTAATGGAAAACTAATATGCATGGCACAGCCTGAAGTGGGTGCAGTGTGTATACTAATAGAACCATTAAAGAGTTCAACCCTGCTAGTAATATTATATAGTCCGATCCCCTTTTTTTGATGTGTTAAATCAAACCCTTTTCCGTTATCGGTAATAGATAAATATATACTATGCATATTTCTTCCGAGTTCTACAATTAAAGAATTAGCATGAGCATGCTTTAACACATTGCTGAGCTGCTCTTGTATGATACGAAAAATGGAGAGTTTAAAATCATAATCCATATCATCATCAAAAAAAGTACTCGACACAAAATGAATACGCAGATCCTGAACATATTTCACATCCTCCAACAAACTCTCTATCGCTTTTGTTAATCCGAAATCTTTAATAAGCGGAGTTACTAACCCTTTTGTAAGCCTGCGTATTTCTTCAATAGCATTCAAAATAAAATCGGCCGACTGCCGAAGTAATTCTGCCCCCGACTCATTTTTTTTCTCTGCAGAAGCAATATACATCATCGCCACTGTGAGTTGTTGATTAACATTATCATGTAATTCTTTACTGATATCATGCCGCTCTTTTTCTTGCGCACTAATAACAGCCTCCGTAATTTCTTTTTGTTTTAACCTTCTTTCTTCTTCTAATTTTTTCTCTAAATGAACACGCTCTGTAATATTATTCGCTATCGCCATTACGGCATCACGCTCGTTATAGCGAATACGCAAAGAGGAGATTTCCATATAGAGAATTTCTCCTTTTTTATTAATATGTTCCCAAACCCCGCCACTTTTTGGTTCTCCACTTTCAGTAACTTTTTGGATAAACTTTTTTAGTTTATTGAAAGTAGACGGAAGTCGCATGTCCCATAAAGTAAGTTTCAAAAATTCTTCTCGGGTATACCCATATTCCCTTTCAGCCACACCATTTACCTCCATTATTTCCTGGGTTTGCAAATCCCAGATATACAAGGCCATTGGATTGAAAAAAAACAAGTTACGATAGCGCTCCTCTGAAAGCCTTACTATTTCTGCCGCTTCTTTTCGTGCCGTAATATCGCGAGAATTAGATACGATTCCTTGAACAGATTCATCATTTAATAAGTTGGTGAGATTAGTTTCCAGCCAACGATATTCTCCATCCTTATTTTTAAATCGGAATGCAGGAAAAGCCGCCTGTGCTACGTTTTGAACTTGCTGAAATGTATCTCCGGCAACCGGTAAATCTTCAGGATGAATAAAATCGAAGGCAGATTTACCAACTAAATCTGATTCTTTGTATCCCAAAACATTTTCAACAGTTGGGCTGATATAAATAAAATTACTTTCCGAGTCGAGTACTTTTATCATATCAGAACCCGATTGTACCAATGATTTGAAGCGTTTCTCGCTTAACAAAAGTTTCTGCAAATTCTTTTTTCGTTCAATACTATATTGAATAGATTTTGCCAGCAGTTTCTCATCAAATTCTCCCTTCACCAGATAATCCTGTGCTCCCAGGCTCATGGTTTCTAAAGCCATGTCCATATTAGCTAATCCGGTTAGTACCAGTATAGGAATATCCAATGTAAGATGCTGAATGGTTTTATAGGAATCAATACCCGTGCTATCTGTAAGCGAAAGATCGAGTAGAATAAGGGTTGGTTTATGTTGTTGTAATTGAAGTATGGCTTCAGTACCACTACTGGCTTTCCAAATTTTATCGATCGGTAACCGGGTTTTCCATAGCAAACCTTCCAGAACAAATAAGTCTGCCGGGTTGTCTTCAACTATAAGGATATTTAATAAAGAAGCGTCATGCATATATTCGCTCGATAGCGTCTTTGAATTTTTCCATTACTACCTTTCGCTTCAAGCTCATTTTCGGCGTCATTTCACCTGTTTCAATGGTCCATTCACGAGGTAGTAATTCGAACTTTTTAATCTGCTCTACATGATTAAAGAATTTATTGAAGCTTTCAACCAACTCCCGATACAATTCCAGCACTTTAGGGTGATGGATAACATCTTCATGTGTTGTGAATGGAATTCCTTTTTCACGCATCCAATCTTGCAATGTAGCGAATGATGGTACAATGAGTGCTCCAACAAATTTTCTTTCTGAGCCAACTACCATTACCTGTTCAATAAACGGACTCTCTTTTAGTTTATTTTCGATTGGTTGGGGGGTCACATATTTACCCCCACTGGTTTTAAATAATTCTTTCTTACGGTCGGTAATTTTCAGGAATTTGTTTTCATCCCATACACCTATATCCCCTGTTAGCAACCAGCCATCCACAACCGTTTCAGCGGTAAGATCGGGGCGCTTATAATATCCTTGCATTACACAGGGGCCGCTAACGCAAATCTCTCCATCTTCTGCCAGTTTCACTTCAATTCCATTTATCTGTGGGCCTACCGTACCAAATTTAGTACCTCCTTTTTCCTGACGGTTTACGCATATAACCGGACTATTCTCTGTTGGTCCATACCCTTCATATACCGGAACTTGGGCAGCATTAAAAATGCGTAATAGTTTTACCTGACAAGCTGCGCCACCTGTTATAATATAAGAAATATTCCCTCCTAATGCTTCGCGCCATTTTGAGAAAATAAGCTTATTAGCAATAGCCAATTGAATATTATACCAGATTCCACCACTTATCCTGTTATCATATTTCTCTGCCAGATCAACGGCCCAGAAAAACAGTTTTCGCTTGGCTCCGGTGAGTTCATTACCCTTGGCCATAATTCTTTCAAACACTTTTTCCAGTAATCGGGGAACGGTGGTAAATCCATTCGGTTTTACTTCTCTTAAATTATCACCAATCGTTTCTAAACTCTCTGCATAATAAATACTAATGCCACTATATAGATAAATGTAAGTACAGGTTTTTTCAAAAATATGATTGAGTGGTAAGAAGCTCAATACCTTAGTATCTGGCGCATCTTCAAACGGGAAGCTTTCTTTTGAAAACTGCACATTCGTATAAATATTTTTATGCGAAAGCATTACTCCCTTTGGGGTACCGGTTGTACCTGAAGTATAGATGATTGTGGCGAGTTGGTCAACAGGTACTTGTTTCTTTATTTCCGCAACCTTGTTAAGTAATGCATCATCTGCCAAATTGGTTACATGCGTCCAGTGAGGTGCGCCGGCAATTACATCAAAAGTAAAAGCCGATTTAATAGAGGGTATCTTAGGTAAGATGCTACTTACTTTTTGAAGTAATTCCTCATTGGCTACGAAAATATATTTAACGGCTGCATCATTCAATATAAACTCTAACTCTAGCGGATTAGTGGTAGGATAAACGGGCACTAAAATGGCGCCGATCTGCTGACAGGCCAGATCCGTAAAAACCCACTCCGGTCTGTTATTACTGATAATAGCAATTTTATCGCTCCCTTCAGGTGTAAAATCATTGCCACTTACCCCTAATTGTAATAGTCCGGCACTAAATTTATTTACAATTTCCGCTACTTCTGCTGTTGAATAAGCTTTCCATTCACCTTGTTGTTTAGTAACAAGCATTTCTTTTTTGGGGAAATGGGTAAGCTGATGTTCTACACAATCGAACAGGCGTTTGATAGTCATATGCAATCATTATGGGGAAACAAAATACCAAAAAAAATACAGAAACTAGTATGTACGCACCAATTTAAATACCCGACTCTTTTGAAAAGCAATAAAAGAATCCCATTCTTTGGGATGAGCAGCCACCCAATTTGTAAATAATGGCTTATTTAAGGTTTCTCCCAACAACCACTGGTTGTAAGCTTCGAATATACCCTGTGCATTAAGATATTTCCAATGCTCGTATAGCTCCCCGGGTAAGAATGGTTTTTTCTCATTTGCAGTAAACTTGTTGAATAGTTCTTTACGATAAACCTGTATTTGTTCAATCGTAATAGATGAGCCCATATGGAGGTATTGGGTATATGCTTTTACAAGTATATTCTTGATCTCGGTTGTTCTGGCGGAATAACTCTCCAGATTTAAAAAAACTTCTGCATAATACATCGATTTCTCGAGTTCTTCTTTACCATCATAATAACGAACGGCATTAAAATAATTGCCGCTAAAGTTGGGAGCTTTAGCAATACCCTCCTCCCATAGCGCAATGGCGGCTTTTTGGTTCCCTTCCAAAGCCAGATTCTCTGCATACTCATTATAAATAACACCACTATTTGGAAATTTTTTGAGTGCTACCTGATACATTTTTGAGGCCTCCCGATAAGAAGCTATACTTTTATAAGAGAGTCCTAGTATTTGATAGGCTTGTTCTTCTGCCTTAGGCATCGTAATGGCGATTTTACCTATCTCTATGGCTTTTGCAAAATCGCGTTGTAGGAAATATACAAAGGACAAAGATTGCACCACTTCGGCAGATTCCGGATCTGCTATTCTTGCTTTTTGTAAGGCACTAATAGCATTTTCAAAATCACCCTGACCTGTAAATATTTTTGCTTTCTCTATTAACTCCTTGCTAGTTTGTGCATGGGCTGTTAGCGTAAATAAAACACTGATAAGAAAAGCAAGTAAGCAACGCATGTTATTCTGATGCAATTAAGTGAGTTAATAATCCATCTCTTAGTTTAGGTTCAAACCAAGTGCTTTTGGGGGGCATTACTTGTCCGCTATCTGCTATATTAAAAAGTTGCTCGATAGTAACAGGGTACAAGCTAAATGCAGCTACAACATCCCCGCTATTAACTCTTTTTTCTAATTCCCCTAGTCCGCGAATACCACCCACAAAATCAACGCGCTTATCTGTTCTTGGATCATGAATTCCCAGAATACCGCTTAAAACTTTATCCTGCAAAATACTAACATCCAGCACACCTATAGGATCATGCTCATCGTAGGTTCCCGATTTGGCTGTTAACCGATACCAGTTTCCGGATATATATAATCCAAATTCATGTAAAGCAGTTGGTTTTACTGCTTCTTTTTGCGCCGCTCCGATTTCAAAATAAAGATCAAGTGATGCTAAAAATTCTTCGGCAGACAACCCATTCAGATCTTTCACCACCCTATTATAATCCATGATATACAATTGGTTGGAAGGAAATAAGGTAGTTAAAAAATAATTGGCACCCTGGGGTGCTTTATCCCCTAACTGCTTACGCACTTTAGCCGCAGAGGCCGCTCTATGATGGCCATCGGCTATATATGTGGCGGGAATTTCCTTTTCAAAAATTTCTGTGATGGCAGCAATGGTTTTATCGTCGTTAACAACCCAAATACTATGTTGTATTCCGTCGTCGGCTATAAAATCATAGCCGGGAGATTTTGTTTTTTTACATTGGTCTACAATGTCATCAATGCGACTATTATTTCTATACGCTAAAAAAACATTACCGGTTTGTGCACCAGAGATACTGATATGATTGATACGATCCAGTTCTTTTTCAGGTCGGGTAAATTCATGTTTTTTGATGATCTCATTTTCATAATCATCCACACTACTTACACAAACTAATCCGGTTTGTGCCCTACCATTCATAACCAACTGATAGATATAGTAGCAGGCTTTATTTTCTCTGAATAAAACATCGCGTTTAATAAAAGCATCTAAATTTTCTTTGGCTTGCAGATATACTTCCGGGGCATGAATATCTATCTTATCGCTTAGGTCAATTTCACTTTTTGTAATATGAAGAAATGAATACGGATTACCTTGAGCCATCGCTTTTGCTTCAGCGCTGTTAAGCACATCATAAGGTAAACTGGCAACCTGTTTTGCTAATTGTGGTTGCGGGCGTAATGCTTTGAAGGGGTGTATACTTGCCATTTCGCAAATATCGGTTTTTAAAAAGATTAACCATTCTTTTGAGCATAATGATTCAATAATTCACAAAAACTTACCACGCTGCTATGTGGCAGTGCATTATACATACTCACGCGAATACCGCCAACAGTGCGGTAGCCTTTTACGCCTATCATACCTTGGTCCTTGCAATAAGATAAGAAGTGTTCTTCACGGGAGGTATCTTTCATAAAAAAAACAGCATTCATTTCGCTCCTATCTTCTATTGCAACGGGTGCATCGAATATAGGTAGGCTATCAATCGTTGTATATAATAAATTAGCTTTTGCTTTATTTCTTCTCCCCATTTCAGCTAACCCCCCTTCTGCTAAAATCCATCTTAATGTAAGCATACTTACATACACCGCAAATACCGGAGGTGTATTCATTAAAGAACCTGCTTCAATATGTTTTTGATAATTCATGATGGTAGGGATAGTTCTGGAAACCTTACCCAGCATGTCTTTTTTAATAACTACCAAATTAACACCTGCTGCTCCCATATTTTTTTGCGCACCGGCATATATCAATGAAAAGCGTTTATAATGCTCGGGTCTGCTAAAAATATCACTACTCATGTCTGCTACCAAAGGCACCGTAGTTTCAGGAAATTGGTGCCACTGTGTGCCCTCAACGGTATTATTTGAAGTGAGATGTAAATACGCAGCATTGGCAGGAATTGCAAAATTTTTATTGATATATCGATACTGGCGATCACTACTATTTGCCACCACTGTTACATTTCCAAATAGTTTTGCTTCTTTCCAGGCTTTATTACCCCATACACCATGATCGCAGTAAGCGGCCATTGCCTTATCATCTAATAAATTCATGGGCACTTGCATGAACT
>JAIEQT010000580.1 GCA_019747455.1 Chitinophagaceae bacterium
TAACTTACTGCGCTCTACGCGGCTAATGTTTATGTCGAGTACTGAGGTCATAGTTCTATATTTGATGCAAATAAACAAAAAAATAAAAACTAACGGCTGTTAATATTTTTAAATGGTTATGAAAAAGGAGCAACTCCCCCCCTTTGTTTTGGCTGAATTATACCCTGATTCCCTGGTATTAGTGGATACCGGAGCTTCCAAAACCCAGCCAGTTCAACCTATTTCACAGGATTTGCCGTTGACAGAGCAGGAAGAGAGGGGATTCCATTTTCTAGGTAATAATGCCAAGAATATTTGTATTGTGGTGGAAGATCATTCGGCTGTTTTTTTAATTGATTCAGACCTACAATTCCTAACGAATGTATTCTGTGCATGTAAGTTGAATATGGGAGATGTTGCTATAGTTAATAGTGTTCATACAGCTATTGATATCGGGCTGCTAAAGAAAGTATTAAACCCTAAATATTGCTTACTATTTGGTATGGATACTAATGCTATTGGCTTACCTTTTAAAATCCCTTTTTATCAACAACAATCTTATGCTGATTGTCAGTTTTTGGTAATTCCCGATTTTACCAAGTTTTCTGGTAACGCTGATGAAGCTAAGCTGGAGAAAACAAAACTATGGGTTAGCTTGAAGAAACTTTTAAACATATAGCTCATGGGTAGTATTCCTTTAATTTTTGCAACCAATAATCCAAATAAAGTCACGGAAATACAATCTGTTATGCCAACAGGTATTAGCGTGGTTTCATTAGCAGATGCAGGTATTGACATTGATATTCCGGAACCGCATGATACCTTAGAGGCAAATGCAACCGAAAAATCAACAGTTATACATCAACTCACACATAAAAATTGTTTTAGTGAGGATACGGGATTAGAAGTGGCAGCACTGTATGGTGAGCCTGGTGTAAAAAGTGCAAGGTATGCGGGAGAGCATAAAAGTTTTTCTGCCAATATCAATAAGCTACTATTGAACTTACAAGGTGAAGAAAATCGAACAGCCCAATTTCGAACGGTCATTTCTTTGATATGGAATAATAAAGAATATCAATTTGAAGGTATTTGTAAAGGACAAATAACGCATGAAACCATTGGTAACAATGGCTTTGGCTACGATGCTATATTTAAGCCTGATGGATCTGATAAAACATTTGGTGAAATGAGTTTATCGGAAAAGAATGAGTTTAGCCATCGTAAAAAAGCGGTAACACAGTTGATCCGTTTTTTACAAGAAGTAACCACTAGCTAGCTATTCCAAATACGCCAACTTTCTTCTGCTTGTATCACTAACATTTCTTGTCCGTTCTGTATACTGGCACCCTGTTCTCTGCCTAATTGCAAAAATCTTGTTTCTATCGGGTTATAAATCAAATCAAATAAATGATGCCTGGCACCGATATATTGATAAGGCAGATCAGGGGCTTCATGGATATTGGGATATTGACCTACCGGCGACGTATTGATGATAAGTAAATGCTGTTGCATGATTGATTCATCTAACTCTTTATAAGTTAAAGCGCCTTGTTTTTTCGTTCTCGATACAAATTGAAAATGGATCCCCGCTTTGCGAAGTACGTATTCTACAGCGGCGGCTGCGCCGCCGGTTCCCAAAATCAAAGCATGGGTATGATGCTGATGGATATAGGGTTTTAAAGAATGAGCAAATCCAATGATATCTGTATTATACCCTATTCGTTTACCGTTTTTAATATGCAAACAATTGCAAGCACCCATTTCTCTCACCGGCTCAGTTTGCTCATGCAAAAATGGAAGTATGGCTTTTTTATACGGAATGGTAATATTGAAACCACAAAGATTATCCTTCTGAAATAACTTGGTTTCTAAATCATCTACTGTATCAAATGAAAAATTTTCATAGCGTGCATCTTGGATTGATGCTAATGCAAACTTCTTAGCAAAATAATTTTTTGAAAAAGAGTGTGTAAGCGGATAGCCGAGTAATCCATATAAACGCATGCTTATTGTTTATCGAGGTATAAACTAAAGGTATCACCACGTAAACCAATACGCATGGCTTCCAATGGTATTATTTCATACGGTGCGATATTTCCTAAATTCACATTACATCCGATTAGTTCTAAAAAGTAAAGTTGCTGTACCTTTTGTGGCGCTTCCCAGATAATTTTCTCCGCCGGAATTTGTGTAAGTATTTCTTGTACCAACCCCTCACGCACTTCACCACTACCTCTGTAAATACCAACATTACCTGCTTCACGAGCCTCAGCAATTACATAAGAGGAACCCGCTTCTAATTCAGCGCGCATCAATTCAATCCATTTGTAGGGAGGAATAATATGTGCCGCATCTTTACTACCTACTTCACTCAATACTGTAGCATGTTTTGTTAGCTTTTCAATGTAGCCGCATTTTTCAGCATGTGGTATCGTTATGGATCCATCACTTACTTCAATGTATTTAATATCATAGTCTTTGCAAACATGAATATAATCGTCGAACTGATTTCGAATCAAGAAGGCTTCAAATAAAGTACCTCCGAAATAAACCGGTATATTGTTTGATTGATACAATTCTATTTTTTTGCGAAGATTTGGGGTAACATAAGAAGTACCAAAACCCAGTTTTACGATATCTACGTGGGGTTGTGCAATACTGATAAAATTACTTACTTCTTGTAAACTTAACCCCTTGTCCATCACCATGGTTAAACCGTGGGTTCGTGGCTGTTTTGTTCTTTCAGGAATCTGAGAAAGGTTGAAATTCATTCCTATTAATTTGGAATGCAAAGTTACAAAAAGGAATCTGAAGGTTTTGCTAAATCTTCTTTCCCTTTTTATATCGGGCAATAATATCTACTACCTGATTATTCTGCAAAATGGATGGATTTAATTCAATAAATTTTTTAAGCAGTTTAGGCGACTTATCCATACCTGCTTCCAGCTTCAATAATGCTTCTTTTGATTTACCTAAAACAAATAAAGTGGTGCTGGCATAGAAATAAAAAAGGGCTTTACCTTCCGTAGCTGTAAGTGCGTTTAAACATTGCTCATAGGCCTCTTCATAATAAGCTGCTTTTAATAAACAACGAATGAGCGCCTCCCAACCTGCCGCATTTTTTGGCTTATGTTTCACTACCATCCCAAAATACTGAATGGCATCTTTAAATTTATTGAGATTCATTTTGCACTCACCCATTGCCAGATTATATTCCGGGATAGACCGGTGGATGCGCATAGCATTTTCCAGGTGTTTGCAAGCACTTTGCCACTGCTCCTCCAACATATAAGTAACAGCAATTTTATAATGCAACTTGCTATCATCAGGATTTAAATGAACCGCTTTTTTGTAATGAAAACGTGCAGTTGCAAATTTACCCATACGGTGGTAACAATGACCGATAGCTTCATATATCACATCCTCCGGCCTGGTTAGCTCCAACACTTTTTCTAATACCTCAATGGCTTCTTTATATTTTCGTAACCGCAGATAGGCATCCCCCATATTGCGATACGCGTAATCAAATTTTTCATCTATAGCTACTGCATATTGATAGGCATCTATAGATTTTTCATAAAGCTTTAAACCCTGGTAAGCAGCTGCTAGGTTAAACCAAGCCAATTCATTAAAAGGATGTTCTTCTATTATTTTTTGATGTATCCGAATACTTTCTTCATTTCTACCAGTGAAATCCGTCCAAAAACATATCTTGTATAGCGCTTCTTCATTAGTGGGTTCTTCTTCTAGGATCAACTTCAAACAATCAAATACTTTATCAAACTCTTCATAATCGTCGTACACATCGGCCAATTCAAAAAGTAAGTCGATCCTTTCTTCTCCCTCAAAAAGTTGCAAAGCGGCTTCTAGTAATTCCACGGCTTTCGCCTGTTGATCCAATGCCAAATAGGCGTCTGTTTTTAAAATATATAAGTTCAAATCGGAGCTATCGAACAATGCCGCCGTTTCAAGAATATGCAGTGCCTCTTGATATTTCCGCGTTGCCAGTAATAAGTCGGCTTTTTTGATCATTAACATAGCCGAATAGGGAAACTGCTCTAACCCTATTTCTGCGGCTTCTAAGGCTTCGGGTATATTATCCTTATCGTCGTAATAATCAATGATTCGCTCAAATGCATCTTCTTCTAAAAAACTATGGTTTCTACCATGTTTCAGGTTCTGGTATTGTATAATGAGTTCCCGGAGCTCTTCCCGGTCTTCGCGGTACGGATTTTCTCGCATTGGACAGATGGTTTACCTAAACTAAGCCCTTTTCCCGGACTTTTTTTGCATTTTTTGAACTTATTAACGTTTTTAAGCGTATGTTAATAAAAAAGAACTGTTAAAATATTTAAGAATAATCCTACCTTTACAGCGTGAAAGAACAAAGAATATATAAAAAATGGGCTATTATCGGTGCACTTATGCTAAGTGTGCAGTTAGCTTATGCTACTTTTTCTTTCACCGGAATCGTAGATGATAAAACAAGAAATAATAAATATACGCTTCGTAGTTTAAGTAATTTCTCTAAAAAAGGTTTATCTATCAGCGCCTTAAAATCTACCTTACAGTTTAAAGGTTTGCAAGTAATTCCTACAGCACCATCTACATCATCTGATGTACAAACTATCTTTCAATACGATAACGGCAATACCACTTATGTGTATCCTTATCGTTTCAAGGTAAAAGTACCTAGGTTTAAAACGCCCCAACCTACCAACCGTTAATTTAATAAGCGATATCCGCTAGTGGGAATATCAAATTTTGAGGCCTGTACAGGATTCAAGTTTATTTGGGTTGCGGTATATGTAATTTTCTCACCCTTACCCTCTTGTGCCTCATATTCTAAAACAAAGCCGGGGATGTTTTTGAACTGATATTCAAAGTCTTTTACCGAAGGAACAATAGCAGTGGCATAGAACACAGAGAAACTAGTTCCGTTCTTAAGCTTAAGAATAGCTTTTTTGCAATCGTAGCCTAATATTTTTTTTGTTTCATTACTAAAACTCACTTCCATATCAACAAACTTAGCATGTTGGGATTCCCAGGCTTTCGTGTCTAATTTGGTCATGAACTTATTTGTTCCGATCTCTCTGAGAATAACCGCAGAGCCGGCGTTTTTATCATAAATCACCGATTGTTGAAAGTTAGGGCTAATCAAATCTACCCGGCTATCATTGGCTTTAATATATACATGCTTGGTCGTAGCTTTCAGGAGGCTCACCGTTTCTTTATCGGCACTGTTTTCGTCATTGATTTGAATGGCATACTGAATAGTACATTCTGCCACAACCCTTGCCTGCGCCAACAACCAGTAGGGTGCTAAAGCCATGATCAAGAGTACTACCTTACGCATGGAGTTATTTTTTATTTGTTTTATTTTTCAAATCCTGCAATTTTTTCTGACTTTCCATCATTTGTTCATATCGCTCTTGAAATTTACTTTTAGTTTTTGGCGTTTTTCTTTTCACTTCAATCTTTGCTAAAATTTTATCATGATCGATGATATAATTCTGGATCACAAATTGCAATAATAAAGTTACCACATTTGATACTGTATAATACCAAGTAAGGGCCGATGGTAAACTGTTAAAAATGAAAAGAAGCATGAAAGGGAATATATAAGGCATATACTTCAACGCCGGATTATCTTGGGTGGGCGTCATGCTCATATTATAAATGGAAATTAAGAAGCTGGTGATTACAGCCGTAATCGTAAATAAACTAATATGATTCCCAAATGCAGGAATAGTAAATGGCAGTGTGGCAATAGAATCGAATGAAGATAAATCCTTGCTCCAAAGAAATGCTTGTCCGCGTAGGGCTATCTCCGAATTAAAGAAGCTATACAAAGCAAAGAATATCGGAATTTGCAATAAAGCCGGGATACATCCCCCCAAAGGATTTACGCCTGCTTCGCGGAAGAGCTTCATCTGTTCCATAGCAAAACCTTGCTGATCATCCCCAAATTTCTTTTTGATAGTGTCTAATTCTGGACGAAGTGCTTTCATTTTCGCGCCACTTAAGTAGCTACTATAGGTAAGCGGTGCCGTTACTATGCGAATAAAGAGCGTAAGTAATAATACTACCCATCCATAATTCTTAACAAAGCCTGCGAAGAAATCAAATACATTCATGATAATGTATTTGTTAATGGGTCGTACGAAAGAATACATATCTCTTCCTAAATTAACAATCCTATCCATTTCAGGGGCTTGCTTTTTTAGGATATCATAATCGCTTGGACCAATATAAAACTGAAAGGCAACGGTAGCTGAACTTGCAGGCGCCAACTTAATTTGGAGGCTTGCGTTACTCGTAGCTAAGTCGTTAGTAGAATCTGTTTTACGTGCCCATTTGATACTTCCGCTATTGAATCCATTGTTGGCGATCAATGTATTATTAAAGAATTGTTGAACCACACTTACCCACTGGGTAGGTTTCTCAAATTGGTGTTCTTCTTTAGCGGAGATATAATCGAATTCATTATTCTCAGAGAAACAAATATTTGATACCTGACGTTCGTATTTATTACTACGTTCCATCATGGTAGTATGCACCTCCCAATTGATATTTAAAGAATTACCGGTAAGTAATTGATCAGCACCTGCTAAATAAATTGTAAAGCCGATTTTATAATCATTTTTACTAATTACATATTCATGTATAATGGCTTTTCCATCTGTTGTTTTGATAGCATATCTTACGGTAGTATTACCATTAATATTTTTAACGATTGAATCGGCAGTGAAGAATAAAGATCCGGTTTGTGCTGATTGAGAAGCTGCTGTATTCACAGGATAGCTCAGTTGATTTCTGTTGGCCAGTATCACTTGTTTACCATTTCCATCTTTATAGTTTTTAAGTTCCACACTTTTAATTTGAGCGCCTTTATTGGTAAAAGTAACTTTCATCAGATCGTTTTCAACAACCTGAATAGCTTCTGTGCCTAAAGCGGCTTCTGTAAAATTACCGGCAGCAGCTTTTTTATCAGCAGTATCTCTTCTAAGCGAGTCGAGCTTTATGGCTGCGGTATCTTGTAATTTGATACGAGCAGCAGCCACTTTGGCCAAAGAGTCTTCTTCCTTCTTTTTAAGCTCAATGATGGCTTGGTTTTGCTGGTTAGTGAACCAGAAATAGAGGAAAATTAAAATACCTAATAAAACAAACCCAATGACCGTATTCTTATCCGTCTTCATAAAGCACTTATATAATTAGGCGGCAAAGGTAATGTTTGCGCGGAAGATATGTTCAAATATCAAATTTTGGTTGTTACTTTGTTTCTCCAACCGCTACCGGTATTTTTTACCGATTTCAATCTTTTTTATGCAATTGTTTACGCAAGGCGCGGAAGCGCATGGTGCTTATGGGCGGTTTACCCGTTTTTTATGGTGGTTGGCAACTGTGGAAGAACCACTTATTAAAGACTGTATTGTTGATCGTAACCGGTACGCTATTATTGGAGCGAGTGTGTTAGGCACCTGGGTTTTTGCCACCTTGGCCTGGAGTTTTTTCTTTAATACCGTTACCTCTATAATTCCGGCCATTTTACTAGGTATATTGATGGGATTAATTGTGTTGGGTATAGATCGGGCACTCATTAAAAGTATTCGCCATACCAACCGGAATCATATACTTGCGATACTATTCAGGGGCTTATTAGCCGTGATGATTGGGTTATTTATGGCACAGCCGGCCTTATTATTTCTGTTTGATAAAGAAGTAAGGGTTCAGGCATCAATAGATAATGAGCATCGCAAACAAAAAAAACGTGCTGAGTTGGAGAAGCTTTTTGCCCCCCAAAAAACAGCCTTGCTTACTCAGCAAAAACAACTTCAAGGGGAACTTAATACGGTTTATGCCGAAATGAGTAAGGCTCGTATAGATTTTATTGCAGAAACAGATGGTACAGGCGGTAGTGGTAAAATTGGGCTGAAAGATATAGCAGAAGCCAAGCGAACAGAATACCAGGTATTAACAAACAGATATACGGCACTTGAAAACAGAAACCGACCAACATTACTGTTAGTTGAAAAATCACTAGCAGCTATCGAAGCAAATATGCTAAAAGAACAAGAATCTTTTGCTCTTTTATTAAACACCGGCTTTATAACCCGTATAGAAGCACTCAACAATTTAGTACAGCAAAACAATGCTGTTGCCTTCAGGTATTATTTGTTAGTAGGCATACTCTTACTTATTGAACTGATGCCACTCATTAGCAAACTAATGATGCCAACCGGCACTTATGAGGTGAAGGCAAGATTAGTGGAGGAAGAGGAGATTAGGGTCATTAGTCAGTAGTTAATGGATACTAGTTGACCGCTACTAATGACCAATTACTAGTGACTAATGACTCCCCACAACTGCCTTCTTTTGCATACTTCTCTCTTCATTGGCTTTTTTTGCGGCAGCAATAAAATGAACGAATAATGGTGCGGGACGCTCTACAGTACTCTTTAATTCAGGATGATATTGTACCCCTATAAAAAAAGGATGATCGGGAATTTCCATGATCTCAACTAACCCTGTTTCCGGATTTCTTCCACTCGCAATCATACCTGCGGCTTGATATTGATCTAAATAATCATTATTGAATTCATAGCGATGACGATGACGCTCCGTAATATTAGTTTCTTCATAAATACGATGAGCCAAAGAATCTTTCTCTATGCTACAGGGATAAGCTCCCAAACGCATAGTGCCCCCCATCATTTTAATTTTTTTCTGCTCCTCCATCATATTAATTACCGGGTGGATAGTTTTATTATCCATCTCTGTTGAATGAGCTTCTGCTAATCCCAATATATTCCGGCCATACTCAATCACAGCCATTTGCATACCTAAGCATATGCCAAAAAACGGTAAGCCATTTTCGCGGGCATATTTTACGGCTGTGATCTTTCCTTCAATACCTCTATGTCCGAAGCCAGGCGCCACCAGCAATCCGTCGAATCCTTCTAATTTTTCTGCTACATTTTCGGGGGTTATAAATTCGCTGTGCACATTTACTACTTGTACTTTTACTTCATTAATAGCACCGGCATGAACAAAGCTTTCGAGGATGGATTTGTACGCGTCTTGCAACTCAATATATTTTCCGATCAATCCTACTGTTACTTTACTACGTGGATATTTTAATTTATCGAGAAATCCTTTCCACTTATCTAATTGTGGTTCACCGTATCCGGTGATATTCATTTTCTTCAAACAAATAACATCCAGTTTTTCGCGGAGCATTAATAGCGGAACTTCATAAATGGTACTGGCATCCATGGCTTCAATTACTGCTTCCGGCTTTACATTACAGAACAGCGCAATTTTTCTTTTGATATCATTGTTTAACGGTTCTTCTGTTCTACACACAATAATATCGGGATGTACCCCTGTTTCGCTTAACATTTTAACTGAGTGCTGGGTAGGTTTTGTTTTCAATTCCTTCGCTGCTTTCAAATAAGGGATAAGCGTAAGATGTACTACCATCACATCTTCCTCAGGTAATTCCCATTGGAGTTGGCGTACGGCTTCGATAAAAGGTAAACTTTCAATATCACCAACGGTACCACCTATTTCCGTAAGTACAATATCGTATTGTCCGCCTTCTCCTAACTGTAGCATACGGCGTTTAATTTCGTCGGTAATATGCGGAACAACCTGAACTGTTTTACCTAAAAAATCACCTGCTCTTTCTTTATTGATAACGGTTTGATAAATTCTACCTGTGGTTACATTATTGGCTTGTGAGGTATGAATATTGAGGAAACGCTCGTAATGACCCAAATCTAAATCCGTTTCTGCTCCATCTTCCGTTACATAACATTCCCCGTGCTCATAAGGGTTCAGGGTACCGGGATCCACATTAATATAAGGATCAAATTTTTGAATGGTAACACGTAGGCCTCTGGCTTGTAACAACTTAGCCAGTGAAGCAGCTATAATACCTTTACCCAAACTACTGGTTACACCACCGGTAACGAAAATATATTTTGCCATAAAAAAGGGGACCTGGGAATGATGAACTGTACTAGTTCGGAGGTCGTACAAACCTACAGCAAAAAAATGATTTAGAAAAAAGCCTTCCTCCATTCGCACTTTTTCCCTATTAAAATGTTAACTTAACGTGTAAATCTTTCTTAATATGAAAAAAATAATGAGTTTAACACTCGCGGCCTTAATTACAGCGGGATTTTTAAGTTATCGTAATAAAACGGAAGAACCAGCCTTGGCAACCCCGGGTTGTTATGTATCTTGTTTTACAGATGTTCGGGATCAGTTTCGTGCGGAAGCATCTACTGTGGCATTTGCGGCCATGCATGAAAATCCTTATAAGTATACCTTAGAAAACCCTACCGGAACTTCGATTAGCTTCCCGGCTGCAGATGGTAAAGCTGCGGGTGGTTATTTTATAAAGAGTAAGAAAAAAACAAAGAATTGGATCTTTGTAATTCAGGAGTGGTGGGGATTGAATGATCATATTAAAAGAGAAGCCGAAACATTAGCAGCGGAGTTAGGCAATGTGAATGTGTTGGCGTTGGATATGTACGATGGTGGTGTAGCTGCTACCGCAGATAGTGCTATGAAATTGATGCAAGCGGCTAAAACCCCTCGATTGGAAGCCATCGTTAATGCGGCTTTAGCCTACGCGGGTACTGATGCCAAAATATTTACTATCGGTTGGTGTTTTGGAGGTATGTGGAGTTTGCAGAGCAGTTTATTGGCAGGTAAGCAGGCTGCAGGTTGTGTTATGTACTATGGCCGCCCGGAAAATAATTTAGAAAAATTAAAGGGATTGAATTGTGATGTGATTGGCTTTTTCGGCAATTTAGATAGAAGTCCATCTC
>JAIEQT010000590.1 GCA_019747455.1 Chitinophagaceae bacterium
CACCTAAAAGATATGCGTGCTTCGGGTACTGAGCCGGTGAATGTATTGAGTGAATATAAATGGCAGGATGGATTAGGCTATTATGAAGCCACCAAAGATGCCAGTACGAATTTCTTTATCAGCTACTTGCCCAAAGGCACTTATGTTTTTGAATATCCCTTGTTTGTAACCCATAGCGGAACCTTCTCGGTAGGCATTGCCAATATTCAGTGTATGTATGCACCGGAGTTTGTTAGTCACTCGGCTGGGATTTCGTTGAGGGTTGGTGGGCAGTAGTTGCGAGATACGGGTTGCGGGATTCGGGTAAAGAAAAAACTCGTATCTCGAATCCCGTATCTCGTATCCATTATCTTTACATGCAATGACCAATGACCAATGACTAATGACTAATGACCAATGACCATTGACTATATAATCGTCGGCCAAGGCATTTCAGGAACCTTCCTCAGTTGGGAATTGATGAAGCGGGGCAAGCGTGTATTGGTGATCGACGAACCAAAAAATAATAGTGCTTCAAAAGTTGCGAGTGGTGTGATCAATCCTGTTACCGGGCGAAGGGTGGTACGTACCTGGGAAATTGAAACCCTTATGCCGTATGCTGTTGAGGCTTATACTCGTTTTGGTGAAGAGTTAGGCACCGGCTTAATCAGGCAATGTAATATTCTTGATTTTCATGCCACTCCACAAATGAAAATGGCTTTTGCAGAGCGATTACACGAAGAGCCTTTTTTATCAACCCCTACAAATGAAAATGACTATTATCAATGGTTTCATCCAGCATTTGGTGTTACTGAAATAAACCCCTGTTGGCTAATACAATTACATAGTTTATTAAACAGTTGGCGAAATGAATTGCGGAAGAAGGATTACTTAGTAGAAGAAAATTTTGATATCACTAACTGTTCTATTCAACCGGAAAAAATTATTTATAAAGATATTATCGCTCAAAAAATCATTTTTTGTGATGGTACTGTTGGCTTCGATAATCCTTATTTCAAACTACTCCCCTATGCGCGCAATAAAGGTCAGGCTCTTATTGCAGCTATTCCCGATTTACCAACTACGCATATTTTTAAACAAGGTATCAATATTGTTCCCTGGCAGGATGGATTATTTTGGATCGGCTCGAGTTATGAATGGGATTTTACCACGTTAGCACCTAGTACCGATTTTCAGGAAAAAGTAGTTAGTCAACTTAAGCAATGGCTTAAACTTCCTTTCACAGTAGTAGATCATATTGCCGGGGAGCGACCCGCTAACATGGAACGCAGACCTTTTGTGGGCTTCCACCCGATTATGCCATCGGTAGGTATCTTGAATGGGATGGGTACGAAAGGTTGTAGTTTAGCCCCTTATTTTGCGCATCAACTCACCCAATATTTAGTTGAAGGAGCTACTATCCACCCGCAAGCAGATGTGCAGCGTTTTCGTAAGATTTTAAGCAGATAATTGGTTACAAAAAATTAATATTGCAGCTAATTAATACCCTTCCATGGCGCAACCTCCTAACGCTACAAGCGAAGCAACGGAAACCAATGTTAATGAGCCGCTAAAAGCCGTTTCCATTAATACCGGTGAATTACGGTATAATATTCCCCTTAAATTTCGTAAAATGGAGAATCTCCATATCGTTTTCTGGTTATTTAAGGATCTAAGCTGGTGTTTAAGTTTTAAATGGCTGGCGGGAATAATGATTGTACCTACCCTACTCATTTCTATCATCATTGCCTGGAATACGCGCCACTTTGTTTCCGAGCTTTGTCATAATCTCGCTATTACTATTTGGATCATGGCCAATAGCTATTGGATGATTACCGAATTTTTACACGTCGACGATAAAATTATTTTCGGAACTATTACCTATAAAAGCCTAGCTATTGTTCCTTTTGTAATCGGTATATTAATCCTAGCCTATTTCTATGTATACTGGAAGCCTCGGAATGCGAAGGAGGGGATTTAGGGGGTGGTGTGCACATTCATTTACTACTCTGTAGGGATAAACGCTATAATTCTTCTGAGCGTTTTGTCATCGATGGAGTCAAATTCAGCTTTGTCATAAATGGTAAGTAAATAAACCTCTTTTTGAGGAGAAACGACATAAGTTATTACTCTACCGCCTCCGCTTTTCCCTTTTCCCTTACTTTTGATTGATACCCTTATTTTGTAGGCCTCATTCCCTAGTGGTGTACCTTGAGTTGGTTCTAAAGAAAGCGAAGTAGCTAGTTCGGCTAATTCCGTTTTTAGTGAGGGATATTTTTTTACTAATCTTTTAGCTTCTTTCTTGAATTTGTTAACAGGTATGACTTTATAGTTCATGTAGAAAATCTGTTAATGATTGTTTTTTAGCTTTTGATTTTCTCAATGACGCAACTTGTTGAAAGGCTAATGTAAGGTCTGATTTTAACTTTAGTATTTGCTCAGATTTGCGAAGATGAGATAGAACTTTCTCCCATTCGCGAACAGGCATTTGAACAGCTTGAGGCTTGCCATTCATGTCACTTACATAATGAAGTTCAATTTTCATAATTCAAAAATAAAGCTTTTTGGCAACAGTGTACACAATAAAAAGCTAATATTAAAATGGTACATAACGTTTTGAACTAAACCCTCTCCGGCTCGGACGAGGCTAGCTCCCCTAGCTTTTAATGGTTTGGGTAAATATAGTTTCAAAAAACTAATAGCAAAATACAACAGTTAGAAGAAGAATTCGTTACGTTTTCCTATTTCATGATAGGGGCAAAAGGTACATAAATCATTTTCTTCAAGGCGAAAGATTAAATTACCATAACATTTCGTTAGCGTTTATTTAATTTTATTTCTGAAATAAGCCAAGTAAATCATTTAACATTATTGATTTTTAGTATCTCATCACTCCATTTTTCACCAATTTTTCTAAGCCAGTTAATTGTTTCATTGTCTTTAAACTGCGTGTATAAATAAATGAACAACACTCTTTTTTTTACACGTATTAATGAGAATACCATCGCCATTTTTATAGAGCTATCTCCCATTTCATGACTCGCCAGCGTACCAAATCCAATTATATCTTGTTTAGAAAATAAGCAACCTAATCGTATAGGCTCACCCATTTTACTTTCCAATTTACTTAGTTTAAGAGATTTAATTCTACGATTAAACTCATCTTCAGACTCTTTAAAAAGAGTAGAAAATTTATCTCCAAATGATTCTATTACACCTTTAACAACTGAATTGAAACCATTTGCGTCACAATCGATGCTTTCTATTCCGCGAGGTATTTCTACTAAAGCATATTTTGAGATCATTTTAGTGGTATCCCCTGTAAATAATATATGTAGATCTGTTTTTACAATATATGCGCTAATTAACCTATTATCGGGCGGAACAAATATTTCCATATTCTTGCGATTTTCCTTGCCAACCTCTATCATTGTTGTATCAAAAACTGGAATTTTAATAGAAACTCCGCCAACGACGAAAGATTGTACTGTTGGTAATTTTTCATTTAAAGTCTGAGCATTACTTAAAGCTGAGACAATGATAAGGAATATGACTAGTGATATTTTTTTCATTGTTCTTTTTTCATATGATGAATTTCGACCAATAAATACACAAAAATTTTAACTGTTCGATAAGTTACATAATCTTCCACAATCATCTGAAAAAATATGCAGATTTATTGGAGCTACACAAATGTAATTTAGTTTATTGTACGATATTAATTGCAGTTAAAATAGCATTTTACAGCCATTATTTATTCTACATCTTAACGCTCTTTCCGGCTCAACCGATTATGAAGAATAAAAATATAGTACAATGAAAAATCATGCAAACAGTTAAACAATTTAAAACCCTAAAATCAATTTTAGTTGTTTGTTTCAAAGCAAGTATTTACTTTTATAAAGCAGAAGCAAAAACCCCCTCTATTGATAGTAGAAGGGGCTAAAATAAAGGGTGTTTGATAGCGTAACTGGTTTGCTGCTTTACCTCTCACCACTTTAGGGCTTCAATATTGGTTATATATTTAGCCACATGAGTAGAGCTAAAATAATGAATAAAAATGGTGTACTTAAAAAGTATACCATTTTTGTTATTCACTATTTTGGATAAACTATCCATTGATAGATCGATTCAAAAAACTATTTTTGGCGACTTTTTACGGATTTATTTATTATTTCCTCTACAACCTATAGATGGCTATTTCTAACTTAAATACATTTTTCTTCTTTACGTACCCTTCTACTCTATATACTTATTTTATAAGATGTATTTTCTTCCTGGCAATATGATTTATTTTTTTAGCGGCATCATAATCTTCCCTTCAAACCCACAATGAGGACATACAGGATTACCGTTCCACCTTTGTTTGGCTAACCATTCCCTACAAGTCTTTTTATCGGGCATCTGTACTATTAATTCATGTAAGTTCTTAAACATATAAGTAATTTTTAGTATTTTGTTTCAAAACAAATAATATGGCAGATTTAATACTTCCTGAAATTATTGTTAGAAATCATTTAGGGAATTTAGTTTCAAAAGAAGATAAAGCCGCTATCGTGTTAAATTTTCCAATGTGGTTTGGGAGGGAAATGCTAAAAGAAATGAAAGAAAAAAACATAACAATAATAGTTTTGAAAAATGCTATTGGTAATCCATACATTCATTTAACAAATGCCGATGAAGATATTATCATTCGGTCTCAAATAGCCTTTTGGGAATTTCAGGACAGTTAACATAGTCAGCATACCCCCATCCTTCTTTTATAAATTGAGGTAAAACTCCAACCGATTGCTTTGTATTTTCTGGATTTATAAAAAAACACCAATTAATGAACCAAAAAAAACTTTTTGACTATTTTGGTTCTTTTCAACCTTTTGTCCTCCATTATATGTTGTTGCCACTCATCACGTAACAACTCACTATAAAGGACAAGAAACCAAAAACCTTATTTAGTGGGGAGTAAATGAATGAAAACTTAAAAAAAGAAGTAAATAATGTTAAGTCTATTATCAATGCTTTTGGGATTCCACTATCACTGTTTTTACTTTTAACGTGTCTATGGGCATTATATGTATTTCTTGTGGTTGTTGGTGTGGTGGATTAATTATTATTGGAGCTTCTTTATTAGCCTGTTTTTTAGCATAGAAAGCAGCCGTTATTGCAGCAATAGCCGCCAATGCTGTAAAGAATATGGTTGCCTTAGTATATTTCGGTAAGTTTTCCTTGTATTTATCCTCAATTTTTTGTTTTAAGTAAAAATCTGTGTTTAGTGCCAATAACCCTTTAGGTGTTAAGCACACTATTCTTTCTTCCATATATATCCATTCGCCTTTATTAAACTCCTCCTTAATATGTCGATTCAATCTCAATATTTCTATTGCCTTTTGAAATTTATCCCATTCGTACAAGTCAGTTAATACATCATCTCTTTTTAGGGATACAGTTTGGTAATATGTTGGATTTTCATTCGGTGGATATTTTTCAGGATGGTTTAATAGAGCGCACAATGTACCATAATGGTAACGTGCAGTAGGTAATTCAAAATGATCTAATGGGGTATATCCTTCTTTCTCGTTTCCTGTTTGGCGAATAGTCCCACCAAACTTTTTCATTGTTTTTAATATTTCGTGTTCAATAACAAGCATTATCCCCTCTTTTTGTTAATAGGCGTATTTAAAGCCAATTTGAGCAATTCATCAGCCGACATATTAACCTTCAAAGGCTTTTCTTCTTTAAGTGCCTTTTTAGTCATTTTAGGGGTGGGTGGAACTGTTACGGGTTTTGTTTTCTTAGCCATAGGGGCTAAGTTAATTATTTTTTAGGTGCAACTAACTGCTTGTAGGGTAGTCTACCTACTATCCCTTTAAATACTATTTCAAACTTTTCATAGTCTTTTAGATGCCTATGGTTATGCCTAAATGAAAATTCATTACAGTATTGTTGTAAGTGCTTGTAGCTTATTTGGTGGTATATTCCGTGTACTCCCCGTTTCATTACCGACCAAAAAGCTTCCACAGTATTACAATGTACCCTAACCCCTGTTTCTGACGTTTTAACGAACTCTTTACGGCTATGGGTTACTGTTTCCCTTCCGTACCCATTATACTGTAATTTCCTATATAAGCTGCTTTCATCAGTATGCAGGCTGCTTCCTTCTTCTACCTTACTTCTTACATAATCGGTTAATTCATCTCTTTTAATCTTACTAAATGCTTTAACGTTTACATTCCCCGTTGATCTTTCTACTATACCTAATACAGCACCTTTTTTATTCTGTGGTGTTTTTAGTTTATAGTCTATTTCTTCGGGGCTTAATCCCACATAGTCCGACCTGTATTTCCTGCCCATATATGTTTCATCTGCCTCTACTATCCCCTTCATTGGCTGTTCTACTCTTTCATCCATTAAAGCTCTTATCCTGTGCAAAAGAAACCATGCACTTTTTTGTGTTACCCCTATATCTTTTCCTAACTGGTAACTACTAATACCCTTCTTATGCGCTGTACATACGTATATAGCCATAAGCCACTTATTTATTGGTATGTTACTCCCTTCTAAAAACGTTCCTACTGTTACACTGAATTTCTTATAACAATTAGCCGAACCACATTTATACTTTTTACCCCCTTCTATTACATATATCTTCCCTTCAAACCCACAATGAGGGCATACAGGCTTGCCGTTCCACCTTTGTTTAGCCAACCATTCCCTACACGTCTTTTCATCGGGCATCTGTGCTATTAATTCATGTAAGTTTTTAAACATATAAGTAATTTTTAGTATTTTGTTTCAAAACAAATAATATGAGTAAAGAAATTTTAGAAATAATTTATTGGGTCGCTACTTTAATTATTTTAGGTATAAATGTTTATGTAATAAGGTATGCTCCTATAAATGCTGTTGAAATTGGTAGACGGTTAAATGTTGCTCAACAAAAGGATAATGCTAAACGTAATCTCTTCCAACTGCTATTTTCATTAAGAGGGCAGCCTCTACATCAAGATTTTGTAAGAGGCTTAAATCAGATCGAGGTGGTGTTTGAAGATGTCCCCCTAGTGATTGAGGCATGGAGGGTTCATTTGGCTTCCCTCGGAAATAACAATCAAGCAAATGCCACAAGGAATTGGGAGATTGAGCGTACAACTCTGCTTTCTGCAATGGCTGTTCATTTGGGGTATTCGAGCATATCTCATTCGGAGCTTTTAAGAGATTATTATCCTGAAGGGCATAGCAATCAGGTTTTAGATGACCTTGATTTTCGAGAAGCCGCTCGGTCTTTTCTGAAGAACGGAGATATAGTTTACAAGATGATGATTGACAATTGGGATAGCGGTAAAAGAATGGATGCAGCACAGGAAAAACCCCCAACCCCTTAGATAATTCAATTTCTAAATTATTCTTATTTCCACCTTGTCCTTCATTATATGTTGTTGCCACTCATCACACATACTTTACCATTCTTCGCTATGCCAGTCCCGCTGGAACCGATTACCCTTTTTGGAAGGATCTCGTTGTATATATATTTACATCAGCAACGACAATAAAAGCCTCCGCGCTAACAACCATGAACTACATACTGGAATTTCTCTTTGCTCGTTTTCGCCAAAGAGTTAAGCCACCCGAAGTTGCCTAGAAAATCTTACAGCCACTTCAACAACATTTCCAACACTTATTTAACGTAAAATGAAACCAATTTTATTGGTAATACTTGGCGCATTAGCCTTGTTATTACTGATCTGATGCTATAATGCATCAATGCAGGGCTATACAAATAAGCCCCACTCATCTTCAAACCCATCTTTATGGAAAGTAGAAACCCATTGACGGAAGAGCTCTTTAAATTTAAAGAGCGCTTCCTCAATAACTTTTTTATGACTATCATCGGCCCAACCCATTAAAACGGCAAAACCGATTTGTTCCATCATTTGCTTACAATTGATTCTAATGGTAGCTGCATTTTCCATTTTCAATACATACAGATCCATGCTGATAGCGCCAATGATTTTTGGTGCCACAATCATCACATTTTCATATATCAAAGCCTTGGTAGATGCTGGGTGACTCTCTTCTCCATCATCCGCCAAATTTTCGGCAAAAGCAATAACCAACCCAAATACTTCCCGCCACTGTTTGTACATGGCTTTAGCAATAGCCCTGGCAGGTCCGCGACGCCATTCTTCTCCGGCGTCATCCGGACCAATCTTGTAACGGCTATCATCCCATTCAGGCAAAAAATTCAGGTCGTTCAAGTTCATATTACAAAGGTAACTTAATTTAATTCAAGCTTTAGGAAACGAGAGGTATGTGTTTTAACCTGTTTCACCATTTCTTCTGGCGTACCTTCAAAAAGAATTTTTCCGCCCCCGTCGCCACCTTCAGGTCCTAAATCAATAATATGATCAGCCATCTTCACCACATCCAAATTATGCTCAATAACCAATACCGAATTCCCACGATCTACCAATTTATTCAACACATCTAAAAGATGCTGAATATCTTGAAAATGCAGTCCGGTAGTAGGCTCATCTAAAATATAAAAAGTTTTACCGGTATCCTTCTTTCCTAATTCGGTAGCCAGTTTTACCCGTTGCGCTTCTCCACCACTCAATGTTACCGCAGATTGGCCTAGGGTAATATATCCAAGTCCTACATCCTGCAATACTTTTATTTTCCGATATAAAAAATTTACCGGTTGAAAGAATTCACAAGCTTCTTCTACCGTCATATTCAATACATCACTAATAGATTTTCCTTTATATCGTATTTCTAAGGTTTCTCTATTATATCTTTTACCATTACACTTTTCGCAATTGACATATACATCCGGTAAAAAATTCATTTCAATAACGCGCATTCCGCCTCCTTCACAAACATCACATCTACCACCTTTTACATTAAAGGAAAAACGACCCGCATTGTATCCCCGAATTTTTGCTTCAGGAACGGAAGCAAATAATGTTCTAATTTCTGTAAAGAAACCACAATACGTGGCAGGATTACTTCTAGGTGTTCTACCTATAGGTGATTGATCTATCTCAATTACTTTATCAATATTTTCTAATCCTTTTACCGATTGAAAGGGCATAGGCGTAACCCTACTATTATAACAGTGCTTAGAAAGAATGGGATATAATGTTTCATTAATAAGCGTTGATTTACCACTACCACTCACACCACTTACTACTATTAACTTACCTAACGGAAATGTGGCTGTTACATTTTGTAAATTATTACCGGTAGCTCCTTTCAGCACAATACTTTTTCCATTTCCTTTTCTTCTTTCTTCCGGTATCTTTATGGCTTTTGTTCCATTTAAATACTGTGCTGTTTCAGAATTGCTTTTCAGTACTTCTGTTGGTGTACCTGCAGAAACAATACTACCCCCAAATTTGCCTGCTTTCGGGCCTATATCTACTAAATGATCAGCAGCCAACATAATATCTTTGTCATGCTCAACCACCAACACACTATTGCCAATATTACGTAAGTTTTGCAAGGCTAGGATTAGTTGCTGATTATCCCTTTGATGCAAACCAATAGATGGCTCATCCAAAATATATGTAATCCCCTGTAACTGCGAACCTATTTGTGTTGCCAGGCGAATTCGCTGCGACTCTCCGCCACTAAGAGATTTAGAAGGTCGGTTCAAAGAGAGGTATGTTAGTCCAACATCCAATAAAAATTGAAGTCGCTCTCTGATCTCTTTTAAAATATCTTTTGCGATCAGATTTTGCTTGTCGGATAATTTTTTTTCTACGGTAGTAAACCATGCAAATAATTTATCCAAATTCAAATTACTGAGTGTAGCAATATTCTCATTACCCACTTTAAACCATAGACTCTCTTTTTTTAATCTTTGTCCATCACAAGTGGCACATGTTTTTAATTCCATAAATTGCTCAACCCATTCACGCATACCTTCGCTATTTACCCCGGCAAACCATCTTTTGAGCATGGGAATGATCCCTTCAAACTCACCTTCATAAGGCTTAAAAGCAACACCTTCTTCTACGTCGTCTAATTCTAATGTACCTGCTTCGGTAGCGCCATATAATAGCATGTTCAAAGCGGCTGGTGCTAAATCTTTAATAGGTTTATCCAGAGAAATTTTATTTTTCTTCGCAAGCACTTCTATATTCCTAAACATATAGGCATCTCGCTGTTCTCCCAAAGGAGCAATACCACCGTCTTTTACAGATATATTTGCATCAGGTATAATAGCACTCATATCTATCGTATATACATTACCCAATCCTTTACAAGTTGAACAAGCACCATATGGTGAATTAAAAGAAAAAGAGTTGGGTGAAGGCTCTTCATAACTGATGCCGGTATCTTCACACATTAACTGTTTAGAAAATTGTACTACTTTACCGCTATCATTTACCAGCATAAAGAGTAGATCTTTACCCATTTTTAGCGACTGCTGTACACTCTGGCTTAAGCGTACTTTCATATCTGCTGTTACGGGTATACGATCTATTACTACTTCAATATCGTGAATTTTATACCTATCAACTTGCAGCTTGGGAGTAATATCCATGATCTCCCCATCTACCCTTACTTTCAAAAAACCTTTTTTTCTGATATCTTCAAAAAGTTCCCGATAATGCCCCTTTCTTCCCCTAATTAATGGAGCCAGTAAAGTGATCTTCTTATTTTGATATTTATTAAAAATATTTTCTACGATTTCTTCTTCACTAAACTTCACCATTTTTTTCCCTGTATTATAGCTATACGCTTCCCCGATACGTGCATATAACAAACGCAAGAAATCGTACACTTCCGTAACCGTACCAACTGTTGATCGCGGATTTTTATTGGTTGTTTTTTGTTCGATAGAAATAACGGGAGATAACCCTGTAATTTTATCTACATCCGGTCTTTCCATATCACCTAAGAATTGTCGGGCATAGGCACTAAAGCTTTCCATGTATCTTCGTTGCCCTTCATTGTAGATAGTATCGAATGCCAATGAAGATTTGCCACTACCGCTCACACCGGTAAAAACCACTAATTTATTTTTCGGAATGGTGATATCGATATTG
>JAIEQT010000092.1 GCA_019747455.1 Chitinophagaceae bacterium
GTGCCGGTAGATTTCCGGAGTTTGAGTAATTAATCCGTACCAATAGTTACCTTCGCGCCTCAAACTACGTTTGAGGCGCTTTTTTATGAAGTACGAGAAAGAAATAAATCGAAGAAAAACATTTGCCATCATCTCTCACCCCGATGCCGGTAAAACCACTTTAACAGAGAAATTACTTTTATTTGGTGGCGCCATTCAAACCGCAGGCGCCGTTAAAAGCAATAAAATTAAAAAGCATGCTACCTCCGATTTTATGGAGATAGAACGCCAAAGAGGTATATCAGTAGCTACCTCAGTAATGACTTTTGAATATGAAGGGATTCTGATTAATTTATTAGATACACCCGGACACAAAGACTTCGCAGAAGATACCTACCGTACCCTCACGGCAGTGGATAGCGTTATCCTAGTAATTGATAGCGTAAATGGGGTAGAAGATCAAACACGCAGACTTATGGAAGTATGTAGGATGCGTGATACCCCGGTTATTGTGTTCATTAATAAAATGGATCGCGATGGAAAAAATCGTTTTGATCTGTTGGAAGAAATAGAAAAAGAGCTCAAAATATCCTTGCATCCCATGACCTGGCCAATTAATAGTGGTAAGGACTTTAAGGGAGTTTATGATCTGCATAATAAGAGTTTACGTTTGTTTACTGCCAGTACCAAGGCCGATGATGACGATACAATCGCTATCAATGATCTAAGTGATATCGTCCTCCATGAAAAAATAGGCGATAGAGATGCTGATCAATTGCGCGAAGATGTGGAACTGATAGATGGTGTATATGGCTCATTGGAAACTACGGATTATCTGGAGGGTAAAATAGCACCTGTATTCTTCGGAAGTGCCGTTAATAATTTTGGGGTAAAGGAAATGCTAGATACCTTTATCCGTATTGCCCCCATACCTCGTAGCCGAGAAACCACCACCCGAACCGTGGCAGCAGAAGAAGATAAATTCAGCGGATTCATCTTTAAAATACACGCTAACCTCGACCCAAAACATCGGGATCGAATTGCCTTCATGAGAGTTTGTAGCGGCAGATTCGAAAGAAATAAATACTATAAACATGTTCGCCTGGATAAGGATATGCGCTTCTCAAATCCCTATAGTTTTATGGCTCGCAGTAAGGATATTATTGAAGATGCTTATGCCGGCGATGTGGTGGGTTTATTTGATACAGGTAACTTCAAAATTGGGGATACCCTTACCGAAGGGGAGCCTTTTTATTTTTCGGGGATACCTACTTTTTCGCCTGAAATTTTTAAAGAGTTGGTTAATAAAGATCCAATGAAAACCAAGCAATTAGAGAAAGGTGTATCTCAATTAACTGACGAAGGCGTGGCACAATTATTCACCCAGTTTGGAGGTAATAAAAAGATTATCGGCTGTGTTGGAGAACTACAATTTGAAGTAATTCAATATCGTCTTTTACAGGAATATGGTGCTGCCTGTGAATTCAGAACCCTACCATTTTACAAAGCTTGCTGGCTAACAAGTAAGGATCCTAAAAAACTCGACGACTTCTTACGTTTCAAACAACAAAACGCTGCGGAAGACAAAGATGGCTTGCCAGTATATTTAGCCCAGAGTGAATGGTTCCTGAATACCGAAATCAGCAATAACCCAGATATCGTTTTCCACTTTACAAGTGAGGTGCATAAATAGACGATGGATGATAGACAATAGACCATGGTAGAATACGTTATAGGTTCTTTACCTTAGCACGGCTATGAGCATTTCTATATTCAGCAAAATAACCCAACCCCCTTTTGATTACGTAATGCTGAATAAATTAGGCTATGGTCCTAATGAGTATTCTCTTAAACGTATCAAAGAGCTTGGGTTGAAGGGGTATCTTGAAGAGCAAGTGAACCCCATCGATTCAGCTGATGAGGTCTTCAACAAAAAAATACAGCAACTTACTTATCCCATAAATTATGAGCAATACGGCGCAGGGGGTAGTAAAAAAAATATCAAAGAGAACAGACCCTATACTTTAATCAATGCCTCTTTGCCGGAGCTTTGGCCATTATATCAAGACTCGGTTCCGTATGCAGAGAAAATTTATCCTGCTAAACAAGTATTTGGTGCTACCATTTTACGTGGTGTATATAGCAAATGGCAGTTGAGAGAACTATTGGTAGATTTTTGGCATAATCATTTTAACGTAAGTATTAATATAGATGATAGGGTAGCTGTTACATTCCCAATCTATGATAGAGAAGTGATTCGTAAAAATGCATTGGGTAACTTCAGGCAGATGCTGGAGGCCGTGGCCAAAAGTGTTTCAATGCAAGTGTATTTAGATAATGCAAGCAGCAAGGCGAGTCCTGCTAATGAAAACTATGCACGTGAATTATTTGAACTACATACATTAGGTGCTGAACATTATTTGAATCACTTGTACAATCGATGGCGCGAAGTGCCGGGTGCTACTACCGGTATGCCTGAAGGATATATTGATGAGGATGTTTACGAAGCGGCAAGGGCTTTCACGGGTTGGACCATAGCCGATGGCGCAGATGATTGGAAAGGTGGGCGCTTCCCAAATAACGGAGAGTTCTATTACTTTGAGCAGTGGCACGATAATTATCAGAAAAGAATTTTAGGGGTAGAATTTAGTCCTAACCAGCCTCCCTTAGCCGATGGGAAGAAAGTGTTGGATATATTAGCCGCACACCCCGGAACGGCTAAGTTCATTTGCAGAAAATTATGCACCAGATTAATATCCGATACGCCAAGTGAGCAATTGATTGAAAAAGCAGCAAGGGAATGGATGTTATATGTTAATAAACCCGATCAAATTGCGCATGTAGTGCAATTCATCGCATTGTCTGAAGAATGTAAGCTTACCTGGGGTAAAAAATTAAAAAGACCATTGGAGTTAGTGATCTCTGCATGCAGAGCAGTAAATGCCGAAATTACCCCGAATGATAATTTAATGTGGAGTTTATTGCAAATGGGGCAGCAGCCTTTTGCCTGGCCTACACCTACCGGATATCCTGATCATTCGGAATATTGGATCAATTCTGAAATGTTATTGCGCAGGTGGAATTTTCCGATCAATATGCTCAACCATGGTTGGCATAATTATGCTTATCATGAGGTAGGTGACCAAACCCCTGAATCTCTAAAAACGTATAGAGAGATCACTGAGTTTTGGATGAAAAAAATATTAGGCTATTTACCAGATGCAGAAATTGTTCAATCTATGGCCATACATTTAGCAGATGGAGGAAAGCCAGATAACGAAAATAGATTGAGAGGTACTTTTAGAAAAGAAAAAATTGCCTGGCTGATCACCGGTATTTTACTTTTACCCGATTTTCAGGTGAGATAATATGCAAAGAAGAGATTTTATACAAACATGTAGTTCCGCAACAGCGGGTATGTTACTCACCGGTATCAGCGGCTTGGCATTAAGAAATAATGACCTACAATCCGGTGAATTATTCGTACTTGTTTTTTTACGGGGAGGTTGCGACGGTTTGCAATTAGTGGCTCCTGTAAATGATCGGCATTATTTTGCAGATAGAGAGCAAGCACTTCGGGTAACGGAAAGTGGCGATAATGCAGGCTTATTAATAAAAAATGGATTAGGACAAACCGATTTCAGATTACATGCAGCCGCGGCACAATTGAAAGAATTATATGACGCCGATCAGCTAGCTATTATACATTCCTGCGGGTTAACAAATGGTACGAGAAGCCATTTTGATGCGCAAGACATGATCGAAAAAGGTATTCAAAAAAAACAACCTATTAATGAAGGTTGGCTAGCCCGATATCTAAATACAATCAATAATAAATCGAATTTTACCGCCATAGCTGCCGGTGCTGCCATGCCCCTTTCCTTATGGGGTGCGCCAACAGCGGTGTCTGTTAATAATTTGGGAGATTTTGCTTTACAGGCCGATGGTCATTTTAATAATATTATTCGCAAAGCCTATAACGATCCTTCGGGTTCTGCACTTGGGAAAACAGCCTTACAAACTTTTTACACCATCGATATGCTTCAGAAGAAAATCCCGAGAAAGGGTAACGGTGAAGCGATAGATTATAAACCAGATAGAGATGCCCAATATATGGACGACGATTTTGGGAAGTCGATGAAAAATATTGCGCAGCTTATTAAGCTGGATATTGGACTCCATGTAGCAACAGTAGACTATGGGGGATGGGATACACACGAATACCAAGCTTATCGTTTCCCCGGATTAGTGAAAAGCTTATCTCAAAATTTGCATGCATTTTATAATGATTTGGATCGTTATCACGGGCGATTGACAGTTCTTGTGATGAGCGAATTCGGCAGAAGAATAAAATCCAATAAAAGTAATGGAACCGATCATGGTTACGGAAATGCCATGATGGTATTAGGCGGTAATGTAAAAGGTGGCAACATGTATGGCGATTGGAAAGGATTGGCAACAGAGGCGTTGGATAATGGAGTAGATTTAGCTGTTACTACAGATTATAGAACTATTTTACAGGAAATATTAACCAAAAGAATGGGTGCGAATACGAGTATGGATTATATTTTACCAGGGTTTAAATCTAACTCAGTCTTAGGTTTTATAGGGTAGGGATAGTTATTGGGAAGCCGTCTAACGCAATAACAAAGCGAAGGTTATTTCCTTTTCATACGTCTAATTACAAAACATCTATATGAAAATGCATTCATTTTTCTCTTTAATAACCATTTCAACGCTTTCGTTGATCAGCGTTAGTTGTAAGAAATCGAGTAGCACTACTACCTCCTCGAGTACCTCAACAGTGGTGGGTACCGGGGTTCCCGATGTATATACCAAGATATATGGCGCTACGAGCATTACCAGCGATGGTACATATATCACCATCAAAGTAACTGGTGCGCCCGATCATAAAAGTGTGTATTATGCCAGTACAAATAGTTTGTACGAAGCTTTTAGTGGTACCACTTTTGGGGGTAATACATTCAGTAAAAACCCGAATTCTATCAGTGTACAGAACTATACTTTTAAAATTCCTTTAAACCCTGCTAAAGCAAGCACATCAACTGCTACCCCACTAGGTCCTATCGGGGTGTCTTTAAACGGAGTACCTTTTTTTAATCAGTATGCAGGTCCTAGCCAGCCGCTTACGAATGAAGTAGTTTCCTTCGATCAGTATTGGGGGCATCCGGCTCAAAGTGGAGACTATCACTATCATGTGGAACCCCTGTATTTAACTATGGTAAAAGCATCTAAGAGCGCACTACTCGGATTTTTGTTAGACGGTTTCCCTGTGTACGGTCCAACAGAAAATGGAGCTACCGTTACGAATAGCAATTTGGATGCCTATCATGGTCATTCCCATGCAACTACAGAATATCCGAATGGTATCTACCATTATCATATTACATCAACAGATCCTTATATCAACGGTAGCGGATTTTATGGTACAGCAGGCACGGTTTCAAAATAGTATCATCTTCTTCGTATTAATAATATTGGCAGCTTGTACAAATAGTGTTGAGCCCGGGTATCTATTTAAAAAATATAACAGGGCTTTTATTCAACCCCACATACAAGAGGGGAAACTATTTTGGCAAAATAAACCCTTTACCGGTATTCTTTATTCGCTGGATACGGTTACAAAAGATACGATTGAAATAGTATGTTTTAAAGAAGGAAAAGAAGAAGGGGAGTGGAAGCAATTTTATGCATCCGGTAAACTAAAAGAACAACGTTTTTTTAAGGATGGAAAGAAGGTAGGGAAGTTAGCCAGTTGGTGGCCTAATGGCAATAAAAAATGGGAGTATTATTTTGAAGATGGAGAATATCAAGGTGAATGTAAGGAGTGGAATCCGCAGGGGTTGCTCGTGAAGAGAATGAATTATAATAAAGGATATGAAGAAGGTCTTCAACAGTTTTATTATGATAATGGGAAAGTGAAAGCTAATTATTTTATGAAGGAGGGTAGGAGATATGGTTTATTAGGAACTAAAAACTGTGTAAATGTATCGGATAGTATTTTCAAAAAATTATAGTTGGCTATGGGTGTTGATGCTCTATGCATGTAATACCAAACAAGAAAGTATAACTCATTTGCCGTATTATAATACACCTGATTTTACACCACATTTTCTAGCTGCGAGCGAAGCGAAGCAGCGAATAACACATACTATTGGCGCTTTTTCATTTACTGATCAGCACCATCAAATAATCAATAATCAATCAATTAATAATAAAATTCACGTTGCTAATTTTATATTTACTAGTTGCGGTAGTATTTGTCCGAAAATGACGAATAACCTCAAACTAGTTGACGCTGCTTTTGCACAGGATAAAGAGATTGTACTACTCTCATATTCTGTAACACCTTGGATAGATAGTGTTCCAAGATTAAAACTATTTGCGAACAATTATAAAATTACTAACCCCAACTGGCATTTACTTACCGGTGATAAAGCCCAAATTTATACACTTGCTCGTAAATCCTACTTCGCGGAAGAAGATTTAGGGTTTACAAAAGATAGTACCGAGTTTTTACATACAGAGCATACGATACTGGTAGATAGAACGGGCCGGATTCGCGGTATTTACAACGGCACGCTTCAACTAGAGATGGAACAGTTGATAAAAGATATCCAATGGCTCAAGAAGGAAGATTAAGATCCAATTTTAGCAATTTCGTACCTTTGCCGGAATGAAGGCAAAAACCCTTAAAAAAGATAAAGTAAATATTATTACACTGGGTTGTAGTAAGAATTTGGTGGATAGTGAAGTGCTAAGCGGACAATTAGCTGCCAATGATATTGCAGTTGTACATGAAAATGCGAAACTCGATCATAATATTGTTGTGGTAAATACCTGTGGATTTATTGATAAAGCCAAAGAAGAAAGTATCAATACCATTTTAGATCAGGTTGAATTAAAGCGCAGAGGTAAACTAGATAAAGTATATGTTACAGGATGTTTAAGCGAAAGATATCGTGGCGACTTGGAGACCGAAATGCCCGAAGTAGATGCCTGGTTTGGCACGCTGGAATTACCCTTGATTTTAAAACAATTTGAAGCAGATTACAAAGCAGAATTATTAGGAGAACGTTTACTGAGTACACCTAAACATTATGCTTATTTGAAAATTAGTGAGGGGTGCAATAGAACCTGTTCTTTCTGTGCTATACCACTTATGCGCGGACAACATATCAGTAAACCCATCGAAGCGATTGTTGCGGAAGCGGAGGCATTGGTACAAAAAGGAGTAAGGGAAATAATGTTGATTGCCCAAGAACTTACTTACTACGGATTAGATATTTATAAAAAACGAGATTTACCTCGTTTATTAAACGCGCTGGCTGATGTGAAAGGATTGGAATGGATACGCTTGCATTATGCGTATCCCAGTAAATTTCCATTGGAAATATTAGATGTTATGCGGGAGCGCCCCAATATTTGTAATTATCTAGATATGCCTTTACAGCATGCCAGTGATAATATGCTAAAAGCCATGCGACGTAATATTACACGTGCTGAAATGACGGACTTGATCCATCAAATTAGAGAAAGAGTTCCCGGTATTTGTTTACGAACCACTTTAATAGCCGGCTTCCCGGGAGAAACCGAAAAAGATATAGAAGAACTAAAAGAATTCTTACAAGAGCATCGGTTCGATCGGGTAGGTATTTTCCAGTATTCACATGAAGAGAATACCAGTGCCTATGATTTGGTGGATGATGTACCTGCCGATGTAAAAGCAGAGCGCGCCCAGGAAGTGATGGAAGTACAACAAGAAATCAGCTACGAAAAAAATCAGGAGAAGGTAGGTAAAGTATTCAAAGTAATCATTGATAAAAAAGAAGCTGGCAGGTATTTAGGTCGCACTGAATTTGATAGCGTAGAAGTAGATAATGAAGTAGTTATTCATTCCACCAAAAAACTACCCATCGGCGAGTTTGTAAACGTAAAAATTACCAAAGCTTACGATTACGATTTGGAGGGGGAAGTGGTGGTAGATTAGCTTATAATTTAAACCCTATCGTAACCATTACTGTTCCGGCATTGCCTGTTTGATTGGCAAAGGTGTTGGCTTTATCTGCTAAACGATAGGCAAATACTGCATCCTTATTCATGATATGGGAATAGGTGAGGTCGATAAACATCCCTTTGTTTCTATACCCTAAACCACCGGAAATAACTGTTCTGCTGGCTTTGATGGCAGCATCGGCATAAGGACTTCCATAATAAGCACCGCCAGCACGTACCATAAAAGTATTAAACTTCAATTCGCCGCCTAGTTTTACATTGATATTACCTCTATAAGCATCTTTTACTGTTTCATTTAAATTACTGTAGTAGTCTCGTAAAGTACTGTTATTCAAATTTTCGGATGCCGGTTGAAAACGCGCTGCTCTATAATTTACATATTCAACATCCGCACTTATAAAAGCTCTTTGCCTGCGTGTATCTTTTGTTTCTCTAAACACATAGCTGGCACTTGCAATCATACGCCAAGGTGTGGTTAAATTATATCTTCTTTCTCCTGCATTACCACTGTTCAATGCATCACTCGATTCTTTTCTTAAGCCGGCATAATTCTCGGTATTAGCAATGATAGATGAACGAATTTTATCTACATAAGACATGAACTGAGGGGTATGAAATGCGAATCCTAGGCGTACATATTCAGCCGGTTTATAAATAGCGCCCAACTTAGCGCCAATACCAATACCGTTTGAGCTAAATGTTTCTCTGTATTCAAAAAAACTAAACTCATTGGAAGGGTTTGTGGTAGCATCTTTTTCACTATAAAATAATTCACGGTTGTAGCGAACTATAGGTATCGTAAAACTTCCTCCTACATATAATTTATCAGCCATATTACCTGCAAAGCCCAATGCAATTTCGTTATAACCACCACTTGTTCTGGCATCGTATATTTGATTGGTACCCGTTGAAATGGGCACTAAACTTTGATAGCCGATAACGGAGCCATTCGGTGCTGCTAATGTATCTATCAAGAAAGTTCTGAATGCCAGGGATGATCCGAAAATATAATTACTCAGTGCTGCATTGGTGTCGGCTCTGTCTCTCGTTAATTCTTCTAAATATTGTTCGGTGAATGAGCTGAAATTATTGAAACCTCTGAACTGAATACGATTGTTATAATTAGCAATTTGATTAACAGAAATGGCGAAGGCCGAGCTCGTCCACTTACTCTGACCTCTGCTCGAACCGGCCAATACAAACCCTGATGTACCATAGCCAAATCCATTATTTTTTGCGGCGGAATCAGTACCTCTATAATTGAATTTATTATTGTTTAGTAGAAAGCCAGGCGATAATACCAACTCTTTATTCTTATACAATCCAATACCGGCGGGGTTTATATGATTAGCACTGATATCGCCCCCTAAAGAACCCATAACCCCTCCAATAGCCATAACACGAGCAGTACCTTGCTGTGTAAACCAAGCCGTTCGTAATGCCTCATCAGGGTTTTGTGCGAATACACTAGTACTTGCTATAAATGTGAGGGGGAGTAGAAATATTTTTTTCATGTAGGTAATAGTTTACCGTATTGATATATTCAATCAACAAAAAATAAAGAATAAGTTATCGTGATTATTGTCGGCCACCTCTTCCGCTACTGGTACTGCTTCCTGAGCTGCGGTATCCGCCGCTGGAACCACCGGCACTGCTACTCATACTTGAAGTTCCGGAAGAGTTAGGCGAAAAAGTACGGGCAGCACGATCATAGCTTGATGGATAGTTTCCATTGGTATTACTATTACCGTTGCTAAATACTCTTCTCACTAAATTACCAAAGTTATTGTTGGTTCCGCTTTGTGTGCCGGGGCTATACCAACTATCTTTTCCACCGTAATTATTGTTATTGTTGTATGTTTTATTACGGTATGCTGTTAGGTTGGCGCCTGAATTTATACCCGGACTAATCAACTTAGGGTTTACATAGCCTATTACAGAGTAAAACGGATTATTAAAACCCGGACTGCCCCAAATGCCGGGACCATAGGGATTAGGGCACCAGGTATTCCATGCATTAATACCAAAACCTAGATTCCAACCGTGATTCCAACCAATATTCCAAGGATTATAGCCAACACTCCAAGGATTACTCCATCCCCATCCTGTAGTGAATGTATTGATACCAACAGGAGAAAATCCATACCGCATATCATTCCAATAAGCAAAATTATCTAAGCTACTCCATCGGTTATAGTTGGCAACACGCATGCGTAAATAATTATCATCCATGGTGCTAACATATTGCTGATACTGCTCAGCGTCTCTATCATTCTTTCGCTGCTCAGAAGCGGTTATTTCTTGTCCGGGTGAATAGTATAAATCATCCGGTGTTTGTTGACTTTTGTAGATGGAATTACACCCAACAAAACTTGTTGAAGCAATGGCGAGAAGGAAGATCATTTTTTTCATAACCGGCTTATTAAGGTTAGCAACATTCGATACCCGAAGTTACAGTACATTTGCTGCATTACAACTTCCTGTTATATGCGGCAAATTGTATGCCAACTAACAGTTGTTCGTAAAATTTAGGAAATTTTAATTTATGGGTAAAGTTATTATATCGAAGGAGCAAGATTATTCGCAGTGGTACAACGATTTGATTCTCAAAGGTGGTTTAGCCGATTATAGTGCGGTAAGGGGCTGTATGGTTATTAAACCCTATGGTTTTGCGCTATGGGAGAACATGCGGGATGTACTGGATCGGATGTTTAAAGAAACAGGGCATCAAAACGCGTACTTTCCGCTATTTGTGCCTAAAAGCCTTTTTGAGGCGGAGGAAAAGAATGCGGAAGGTTTTGCTAAAGAATGTGCCGTTGTAACGCATTACAGGCTGAAAACAGATCCTGATAACAAAGGAAAACTCATAGTTGATCCCGAAGCCAAATTAGAGGAGGAATTAGTAGTGCGTCCTACCAGCGAAGCTATTATTTGGAATACATATAAGGGATGGATCCAATCGTATCGCGATCTACCCATTTTAGTAAATCAATGGGCCAATGTAGTTCGATGGGAAATGCGAACCAGATTATTCCTGCGAACAGCCGAATTTTTATGGC
>JAIEQT010000149.1 GCA_019747455.1 Chitinophagaceae bacterium
CAAGTGTAAAGCAACATCCGTTCCAATTGACAGTAAAGAAAATTGCAAGAAATTTATACACAAGACAAAACCTTTGAAAGAAACGAAACGCCAACAAAAGGCGAATATGAAAACTGTATTTTCAATGATTGCGATTTTGCAGACAAAGACCTTTCTGAATTTAAGTTTATAGACTGTTCATTCTATGGCTGCAATTTCAGTTTAGCAAAACTCAATAAAACTGTATTTCGTGATGTAAAATTTAAAGAGTGTAAAATGTTGGGGCTTCATTTTGACACTTGCAGTGAATTTGGGCTTTCCTTTTCGTTTGAAAGCTGCCAATTAAATCATTCTTCTTTTTATAAGACTAAAATCAAAAAGACTGTTTTCAAAAATTCGCAGTTACAGGAAACAGACTTTACAGAAGCGGATTTAACAAGTGCTGTTTTTAACAACTGTAATTTACTTCAAGCAACCTTTGACAATACAACACTTGAGAAAACAGACTTTAGAACTTCTTACAACTATTCCATAGACCCTGAAATCAACCGAATTAAAAAAGCAAAGTTTTCTATTGCAGGTATATCAGGTTTATTGGACAAATACGATATTGACATTGAAAGATGAAGCCAAGGTGGTGGTGGTAAGCTCCCCGAAGTTTGCATAAATAAAAATGAGAAAATGGTTAACTTTAAAATCTAACTAATGTCAGCATGCGATTTCAATCATTGGAACCCTTTGTTCCCTCCGGCTCAGATATGGAGAAATCAAAACAGTTGTTTCTGGCCTTAGGCTTTACTGTTAATTGGGATGTGGGTGATTATGTTGGCTTTCAAAAAGATGAATGCAGATTTATTTTGCAAAAAATGGATAACAAGGATTTTGCAGAAAATTTTATGATCAGTGTGAAGCTTGATGATATCCAAGCTTTCTTAAAAAGTATAGAAGAGAAAAAATTGAAGGAAAGATTTGGTATAAAAATCGGAACGATCACCCAACAATCTTATGGGCTTGAATTAAACTTAATTGATTTAGCAGGAGTATGTTGGCATTTTGTAGAGCAGTAAAGAATAGTGTTTTTATAAACAATCGTATCTCGATTTCTTTTCTTTCTCTTTAAAAGGATGTATCTGTATTAGTAAGTAGGCCCCTCCATTTATTAAAGGATCCTTGGTTAGAAATAATCTATAATCATGAATGCCCATGATCACAGGCCCGGCTTTAAAAGCGCCGCCTATCCATAATTGTCCCTGTGTGTTATATTGTATGGGCATATACAAACCCCAAATACGGGTTTCCCAACGAGGCGTTAGGGTAAGTAAACTCAATTCGCGAACGTTCATGGTCTTACCATAACTGCTACTATATAAATTTAAACTAGCCTGTGCATTGATGTAAAAATGATTTCCTAAATAGTGATCTGCATTAATCACAAGCCTGGTAGGTAAACGCATTTTAAAACTAGCGGGTAAGGCTGTAGTGGTATCAAATAGAGTTGCTAATGAATCGCGTAATCCCTTTGCATCCGCAATGCCTTGTAACTTTTTAGAAATTTGCCAGTCTTCTAGGGTTGTTTTTGGATTACCAAAATTACCGGTGTATTCACTGGTTTTAAATTTTGCAAAACCAATATCCATAATACTGATGCCAAGCTTCCAGGTATATTGTCGGGGTTCATTTTCTTCTCCGTTATATTCCTCCTTGAACCAGATAAAATCTGCTCCAATACTTAATCCTAACGCCAAAGGGCCATTCTTAACAAACTGTTTGAGGTTACCTGCGGTAGAAGAATAGGGGCTCCAATTATCGTAGTTAGCAGCATACGCATAAGCTCCTGTACCATTGGTTATTTTATAAGCCGTATCAAATGGATGAACGGATTCCAAATAGCTCAATCTATTTACCGAGGCATAGGCTCCTGATATGCCCTTCATGATTTGAAGGGTAGCACCTACATTAATTTTTCTTAGCGGAGTTTCAAAAAGGGATTTGCCATAATTGAAATCAAACTCTAACCACCCCGCATGTCGACCGTTAAAATCAACGTAGTTATTACTTCTATTTGCTTTTAGAAACTGATGAAAGCTGGTAATGGTATCGTTATATCCGAAAGAATTTGTTTTAAAATGGTTGAGGGTTCTGGCCCTGATGCCAAAACCAATGACCGATTTATTATTGAGTTTATACATGCTATTGAGTAAGCCTATGTCTATAGTAGCATGTAAGGTTCGGTTTTGGGTACCCGGTATCAAAATAGCTTCGGTTTGTGACGCCGAGGGAAACTTGAAATTTTTTAAATAAACCGCATTGTTGATAACCCCCAGATTAAAATTAAATACAGTAATATCCCAGGGATGGCGGGAATTTACATTGGCTGCAGGGTTATTAAAAATAGCGGGGGCGCCGGCATAATCCGATCCGTGTAAGGCATTGTATTGTTGCGCATGGACAGCTAAACAAAAACTGAATCCGATGGCTAAAACGAATAGATACTTGAAAAGGGGGTAAATACGCACTCCATGATAACGAAATACCTGCTTTTTTATTCGTTTTTACAGGTGATTTCTAAAAAAAAATCCCCTCGTAGAAACGAGGGGATTTACGATTGCTTGCCATTATAGAGAGTCTTCGAATTAATTTGATACAGTGAAGATAATGACAAAAATAATATAAAGTATAATTTTTTATAATTTTAACAAAAACATCGTTTTTGCTTAAACAATATGAAGTTTTGGTTAAATTTTTATATATTAAATTATTTTTAATATATATGATCTCGAATCTATTTTCTTCCCGGATACACTTTAATGGCGGCGGCTAAACAGTCCATCGCCTTCGCTAAGTCGCTGCTATTCAATACATAAGCCAATCTCACTTCCTGTTTTCCCAAGCCCTCAGTACTATAAAAACCGGTTGCAGGTGCTAACATAACCGTTTGCCCTTCAAAACTAAATTCTTCCAATAACCACTGACAAAATGAATCTGCATCATCAATCGGTAATTTTGCTATGGCATAAAAAGCGCCTCCAGGGTTTGGACAAAACACGCCTTCCATTTGGTTCAATCGGGTAACAATGAGGTCGCGGCGACTTTTATATTCCGCCTTAGTAGTATCAAAATAATCCGCAGGTAAATCTACGGCCGCTTCTCCGGCAATTTGTGCAAAACTGGGTGGACTCAACCTGGCCTGTGCAAACTTCATGGCGGCATCCAATACCTGCTGATTCTTTGTTACAAAGGCCCCAATTCTTCCCCCACAAGCACTATAACGCTTACTGATGGTATCCATTACAATCACATGATCATCTACCCCTGTTAAATGCATAGCACTAGTTTGATGCCCTTCATAGCAAAACTCCCTGTACGCTTCGTCGGAAAATAAATAGAGATTATGTTTTAAGATCAACTCTTTTAACTGCTCCATTTCTTCCTTGCTATATAAATAGCCGGTAGGATTATTAGGATTACATATAACAATGGCCTTGGTGCGCGGCGTGATCTTCTTCTCCATGTCGCTAATAGGAGGTAAAGCAAAACCATTTTCAATATAAGATGTTACAGGCACCACTGTTACGCCGGCCGCTACAGCAAAACCATTGTAATTCGCATAAAATGGTTCCGGAATAATTACTTCATCACCGGGATCCAGACAACTCATAAAGCCAAAAGCAATAGCTTCACTACCTCCGGTAGTAACAATGATTTGATTAGCATTTACCGTAATACCTACTGAAGCATAATACTGCACCAATTTTTTACGGTAACTTTCATTACCGGCGCTATGGCTGTATTCCAGCACTTTAAAATCACTATGGCGCACCGCATCCAACACCATTTTAGGTGTTTCAATATCAGGCTGACCAATATTCAAGTGATATACTTTAATTCCTTTTTTCTTTGCCGCTTCCGCAAAAGGAACCAGTTTGCGAATAGGAGAAGCAGGCATGGCTTTGCCACGCGTAGATATCGTTAGCATAGATATTTTATTAGTGTTTCCCCTTAGGGTCTATTACTTCACCCTCTATGGTTAACGTGTATGGTTGTGTAGAATGCGCAAATTTTACATCTACATTTTTCTTAAATACGCCCAAAGTAGCCGCATTATAAGTTACTTGAATGGTTCCGTTTTTTCCAACCGGTGTTGGGGCCAAAGAATATACAGGTTTGGTACATCCACATTCAGCATTGGCAAACTCAACAACAATGGGTTTGCTAGATTTATTGGTATACGTGAATGTATATGTTGCTGGTACATTCAGGTTTACTTTCCCGAAACCATGTTTTACTTCCTTAAAAGTTACATCTTTCTGTGCCATTATCTGCACACTGCAAAAACAAATCAACGCAAGGGTGATCAACGATTTCATACTGATTATTTTCTTTTATTATTATTCTTTGTTTCCTGAACTCCTTCGCCTGTAAAACTAACCTGTTTTACAATGCCACCCGATAAAAATATGTCGGTATACCGTACAAACTGACCCATAACCGATCCGTTAAAACGAATGGTGATTTGGATGGATTGTCCGGGACCAAAAACCTGATTGGGAACAAAACTGGGCGTAGTGCAACCGCAGCCTGCTTTTACATTTTCCAGCTTCAGACTATCATTACCGGTATTGGTGAGCGTTACGATATATTCTACGGGTTTACCATACGGAATCTTGCCAAATGCATACTTCTCATTCTGGATAGTAAAAGGATCTTTCGTTTGAGAACAAGCCACTGTTGTTACAATAGCCATCAAAAGAGTAAAAAATAAGCTTTTCATACTACGAATTTACTGCTCAAAATTAGCATTTTGATTGATAAACGTTTATCTTCAAATAAAAACTGCAATTTTAACTTTTGGCAGGAAGAAAGGGGTAAACTAATTATTGTTAGTCTTTGCCTTCCTACCATTATTTTTGCCGTATGGAATCTGCTAGCTCAATTCAACTTAAAGACGATATGCTTTCATTCGAAGGTTTTAGATCAACTGTTTTAGAGGATTACCGTACCGCGGTGGTGAGTAGGGAGGTGAGTTTATTGGGAAGAAGAGAAGTGCTTACGGGTAAGGCTAAGTTTGGGATTTTTGGCGATGGGAAAGAAGTAGCGCAATTGGCCATGGCTAAATTTTTTGAACCCGGCGATTTTCGAAGTGGCTATTATCGCGATCAAACCTTTATGTTCGCCAGTGGTTTGGCGAGTGTTGAGCAGTTTTTTGCACAGCTGTATGCCGATCCGGATGTAAAGAATGATCCTTTCAGTGCAGGCCGACAAATGAATGCACATTTCGCTACCCGTTTTGTAGATGACAATGGAAATTGGCTAGATTTAGCTAATCGTAAAAATATTTCTTCTGATATGGCGCCTACTGCCGCACAAATGCCGCGTGCATTGGGTTTGGCATGGGCTTCAAAATTATTCAGGCATAATCAGGGGCTTAAGCAATTCGATCATTTGAGTCATAATGGAAATGAAGTTTGCTTTTGTACCATCGGCGATGCCAGCACCAGTGAAGGACATTTTTGGGAAACCATCAATGCTGCCGGTGTGTTGCAAATACCACTCGCTGTTTTTGTATGGGATGATGGCTATGGTATTTCCGTACCTAAAAATTTTCAAACTACTAAAGGCTCTATCTCAGATGCCTTGCGTGGTTTTGAAAAAATGGAGAATACCAACGGTATTCGTATTTACAAACTAAAAGCCTGGGATTATGCAGGCATGTGTCAGGTTTTTGAAGAAGGTATTCAACGTGTGCGCGAAACGCATGTACCGGTTTTGTTTCATGTAGAAGAAGTTACCCAACCCCAAGGACATTCCACTAGTGGTAGTCACGAAAGATATAAAACAGCAGAACGTTTAGCCTGGGAAAAAGAATGGGATTGCATCAAGAAAATGCGTGAGTGGATGATGGAGAATGGGCTCGCCAGTGAAGAAGAATTAAATGATATTGATGCTGCTGCGAAAGAATATGTACGTGCCAGCCGTTTGCAAGCATGGGAAAAATACGTTGCTCCCATTAAAGAAGCTGCAGATAATGCAGCTACACTTATTCGCCAGATGATGGTGAATGATATGGATAAGTACAATGCATTACAGCAGTTGGCTAATGAGTTACAAAATAATAAAGAGCCACAACGCAGAGACGTGTTACGCTTACTTAATGTTGCTATAGAAACAGCTCCGGAATCTCCGTCGGCAGAAGATCTCAGGTACTATTACAAAGAATTATTATCGGTTAACCGAGCACTGTATAATACTCATTTGCATGATCAAACACCAAAGAGTGCTTTGTTGGTGAACGAAGTAAAGCCGCTGATCTCTTTTGATGCCCCATTAGTAAATGGATATGAAGTATTGAACAAATACTTTGATGCGCTCTTTGCGCAAAATCCAAAAGTATTTGCTTTTGGCGAAGATGTAGGACATATTGGAGATGTGAATCAAGGCTTTGCCGGTTTGCAGGATAAATACGGAAAAGATAGAGTTTCAGATACGGGTATTCGTGAGTTAACTATTGTAGGACAGGCACTGGGATTAGCTTTGCGCGGATTGCGTCCGATTGCTGAAATTCAATATCTCGATTACTTATTATATGGCTTGCAAGTGTTAAGCGATGATGTGGCTACTACTCATTTCCGCACGAAAGGTCAACAAAGCTGTCCACTCATTATCCGCACAAGAGGTCACCGTTTAGAAGGTATATGGCATAGTGGCTCACCTATGGGTATGATCATCAATGCACTAAGAGGTATGTATGTTTGTGTGCCACGTAATATGGTACAGGCAGCAGGTATGTATAATACGTTACTGGCAAGTAACGATCCCGCTATTGTTATTGAATGCTTAAATGGATATCGCTTAAAAGAAAAATTACCCGCTAACTTATTAGAATATACAGTACCCTTAGGTATCCCCGAAATATTAAAAGAAGGTGATGATCTTACCATTGTTTCTTATGGCTCTACCCTACGCATAGTACAAGACGCAGCAGAACGCTTGGCCAAAGAAAATATTTATTGTGAAGTTATAGATGTGCAAACCTTATTGCCTTTCGATACACATCATAGCATCTTACAATCGTTGAAAAAAACGAACCGTATTTTATTTGTTGATGAAGATGTACCGGGCGGAGCAGCTGCTTATATGTACAACCAGGTAATTGAAGGGCAAAAAGCCTTTCAATGGTTAGATGTGAGTCCGCGTACACTTACGGCTCAGGCGCATCGTCCAAGTTTCGGTAGTGATGGAGACTATTTCAGCAAGCCCAATGCAGAAGATGTAATTACTGTTGTGAGAGAGATGATGATGGAATAAGGAAGACCATAGACGATGGACAGAAGTCATTGGGGATGTAACCTAGGGCCTTAATAGACCCTGCTAGAAACAGGTGTTTGGTTTAATTTTTAGCCAAGTGCTAAATCGCTACCATCATAAATTTAACTCCCTAATTTTTGAAAAATACTTATCTTTGGCGTAAGTATTTAAAATCACTCACATGGTTCTTTCTTTTGGCTCAAAGGAAACGGAAAAAATATGGGATGGTGAAAGAGTTAAAAAGATACCAAATGAAATTCAAGAAGTTGGACGGCGTAAATTAAGAATGCTAAACAACTCTCAGAATCTAGCTGATTTACAAATACCACCATCAAATAAACTAGAGAAACTGAAGGGTAATCTTAAGGATTATTATTCGATTAGGATTAACAATCAGTGGAGAATAATTTTTAAATGGAATTCAGGTAATGCGTTGGAAGTAACAATTATAGATTATGATTAAGTATATACCATGAAAAAACTTAAGAACATACACCCTGGAGAAGTATTAAGTGAGGAGTTCCTTTTACCACTTGGTTTAACAGCTTATAGGTTAGCAAAAGATACCGGAATACCCCAAACTAGAATTTCAGCAATTGTAAAAGGGTATAGAAGAATTACTGCCGACACAGCAGTTCGTTTATCAAAATATTTTGGCAACTCTGCTAAATTTTGGTTAGGTCTTCAAGATGACTTTGATATAGAAGAAGAAAATCAATTACTCAAAACAACCCTTGAGTCAATTCCAAGGTTTAGAACTCCTGCAGCATAATAGCTAGTCATGCTGCAATCCGAACTTCACAGACGCTAACCCTGATATTTTGTTTACATAAACCTTTCAGTCAACTCGGGAGTAGGTACCCAGCAAGTTTCTTCTTTTCCAAACCACTTGTAACGATTATTGGCTACATAGTTGTAAACCGCATTACGAATAAATGGCGGAACAATGATAAAGCTATAGAATAGGTTGAAAGGGAATCGAAGCTTACGTGCAATGCGTAAAGCCCCGGTAGATTTGGTATACACACGATCGCCATCTAATAAAACCAAAGAACTTAATGTAGTAGTGTTTAGATTATATTTAACGAGTATGGATTGTCCGAATTCACTTTGTAAAGATGCAAATCGAAAAATTTTCTTTGTATCGTTTCTAAGCACAAATTGAACAGCAGCATTACACAGGTTACAAACCCCATCGAAAAGAATGATAGGGCATTGATATATTGTGAGTTTACTCATATAATCTTCAATCTTCAATCTACAATCTTCAATCTTACCCCATATTATGAAACACTTTATTCACATCTTCATCTTGTTCTAACTTTTCAATTAGCTTAGATACTTCTTCTGCTTGCTCATCACTAACCGGAACAGTAGTAGTAGGTATCCATTCCAGTTCGGCACTCAATGGGGTAATACTTTTGTCTTCCAATGCTTTTTGTAGTTTGCCAAAATCTACAAAGGCGCAACGCAAAACAAGGATTGAATTTCCTTGATCATCGCTACTTTCCCCCAATTCTTCTAAACCAAAATCAATTAATTCCAATTCTAATTCTTCGGGATCTAATCCTTCGGGTTTCAATTTAAAAACGCCCATTTTCTTAAATTGAAAACTTACACTACCACTGGTACCCATAGCACCATTGCCTTTATTGAAATAGCTTTTTATATTGGCAACTGTTCTTACATGATTATCGGTAGCTGTTTCTATGAGTAAAGCAACACCATGAGGGGCGTATCCTTCGTATAGTATTTCTTCATAGTTGCTGGTATCTTTTCCCAGTGCTCTTTTAATAGCAGCTTCCACACGATCTTTGGGCATGCCCACGCTACGTGCATTTTGAAAACATCTTCTTAATGCCGGGTTTGTAGCGGGGTCGGGACCACTCGCTTTAACCGCAATCACAATTTCTTTTCCAATACGGGTAAATTGCTTAGCCATCCTATCCCAGCGGGCAAACATGGTGGCTTTACGTACTTCAAATATTCTTCCCATCTGTTCAGCTTAATTATTAATTATTGACCAAAATGCAAAATTACTGCATATTCTTCTTGCACCCAAGCCAATAAAAAACCCGCTACTATTAGAGCGGGTTTTAGTAAATTTTATATAATAACTATTTTAATGCACTTCTTTTTTTGGAGTAACTGAAGTACACAACCAAACCTATTGCCATCCAGCCGAAAGCTACTTTTAAAGTTTGTTGATCTAATGCAACGATCATACCCAAACAAACAACGGCCCCTAAAATAGGAACCAAAGGAACCAACGGTGTTTTAAATGGTCGCTCCATTTCGGGTGATTTTATGCGTAAAATCCAAACACCTATGCTTACTAATACAAAGGCGAATAGGGTTCCGAATGAAGTTAGATCACCTGCTACACTACCCGGTACAAAAGCAGCAAATAGACCTACAAAAATGAATAGGATCCAATTTGCTTTATAAGGTGTTTTATACTTAGGATGTAGGTCACCAAAAGCCTTTGGAATTAATCCATCATTACTCATGGTGTAGAAAATGCGACTTTGTCCCATTAACATTACCAATATAACAGAAGAGAAGCCTGCCAAAATAGCAACGGTTACACTGGTACCTAACCATTCATAACCTTTCATATACGTTTGAATAGCATAGGCAACAGAAGCTTCTTTACCAGCTGTTTTAAACTCAGTATAGTTGGCAACACCGGTAAGTACATGTCCGAATAAAATATACAATATCGTACATACTACTAAAGAGCCTAAGATACCGATTGGCATATCTCTCTTTGGGTTTTTAGCTTCCTGAGCGGCTGTACTTACCGCATCGAAGCCAATAAAGGCGAAGAATACAATAGCAGCACCACCCAGTACGCCACCCCAACCCCATTTAAAGAAACCTTCATGTCCTACGGTTCCTTCAGGAATTAAATACGGAGTATGGTTTTGTGGGTTGATGAATTTCCAGCCGAAACCAATGAAAAGCAATACAATAGCCACTTTAATAAATACAATGATCATATTTACAAAAGCAGATTCTTGAGATCCTTTTATTAATAAAAGGGTTAATAAAAATAAGATGATAAGGGCAGGAGCGTTTACGATACCACTGGTAATAGCTACTAAACTGGTTAAGTTGGCAGGTAAAGCTTTGAACTGATCATCACTTAATAAAAGAATGCCATTTTTTACAGATTTAGCAGCATCGGGCATTACCGCAATAATTTGATTGATCGCTTCCCCTGTTACCTGGTATAATTTCTCAAAGGGGGAATGACACCATTCATAGGGTATCGTTCCGCCGAGTAAGTTATTTAGGTACTCACTCCAGGCAATGGATACTGTAGCGGCACCGAGTGCATATTCCATGATCAAAGCCCATCCAATGATCCAGGCAACCAATTCTCCCATGGTTACATAAGAATAGGCATAAGCACTGCCGGCAATGGGTATCATGGCAGCAAATTCGGCATAACATAAACCTGCAAATGCGCAACCAATAGCTGCAACAATGAAGGAAATAGTAACAGCCGGACCAGCTGCTTCTGCAGAGGCAGCTGCTGTTCTTACAAATAATCCGGCACCAATAATGGCGCCAATACCGAGTGCCACAAGATTACCGGCACCAAGGGTTCTTTTTAATCCCTTCTCAGCATTATCGGCCTGAGCCAACATCGCTGAAAGCGATTTCTTTCTAAATAAACTCATAGTTTGTTAATTGGGTTCTTAGTAGAATGTTGGGCAAAATAGTCATAATATCGCTTTCTACCACCAAAACTTACACAAATCTATCCTATAGGCTATTCCAATTAT
>JAIEQT010000312.1 GCA_019747455.1 Chitinophagaceae bacterium
TTAAATTCTTTAGGTTGTTTACTCCATTCTTCTTTGGGCAAAGATTTGAAATATTCATAGGTTTTTTTCAATCCCTCAGCCCTATCTACTTTGGGTTCCCAACCTAATATTTCTTTAGCTTTTGTAATATCCGGCCTGCGTTGTTTAGGATCATCCACCGGTAATGGTTTGTAAATAATTTTTACCGAGGAGCCTGTTAATTTCAATACTTCTTCTGCAAAATCTTTCAAGGTGATTTCATTTGGGTTACCAATATTTACCGGCATGGTATAATCACTTAACAGTAATCGGTAAATACCTTCAATTAAATCATCTACATAACAGAATGAACGCGTTTGGCTACCATCACCAAATACAGTAAGATCTTCTCCACGTAATGCTTGTCCGATAAAAGCCGGCAAAGCACGCCCATCATTGAGTCGCATACGAGGCCCATAGGTATTGAATATTCTTACTATCCTGGTTTCAACGCCATGAAAAGTATAATAGGCACGCGTAATAGATTCCATGAAACGCTTGGCTTCATCGTACACACCACGCGGACCCACCGGATTCACATTACCCCAATATTCTTCTGTTTGCGGATGTACCATCGGATCGCCATATACCTCACTGGTAGACGCCACCAACATACGTGCTTTCTTCTCCTTAGCTAATCCCAAACAATTATGGGTACCCAATGCACCTACCTTCAATGTTTGAATCGGAATTTTTAAATAATCAATAGGGCTTGCCGGAGAAGCAAAATGCATGATATAGTCTAAATGTCCAGGTACATGAATGAACTTAGATACATCGTGATGATAAAATTCAAAATCATCCCTTTTAAAAAGGTGCTCGATGTTGCGAAGATCTCCGGTAATGAGGTTATCCATGCCAACTACATCGAATCCTTCTTTTAAAAAACGATCACACAGATGAGACCCCAGGAATCCGGCAGCGCCGGTAATTAAAACGCGTTTTTTTGCCATACAACTGATTTTATTTACGACCAATACTTTCGTAATAATAGCCCATATCGGTAATGAATTTCACGTCAAATAGATTTCTACCATCGAAGATCACTTTTTGTTTCAATATTTCATTGATACGATCGAAATCGGGTGTGCGGAATTCACTCCATTCTGTAGCAATAATTAATGCATCGGCACCTTCCAAAGCTTCATACTGATTCTTCGCATACTTTACTTTATTCCCAATAGTACGTTCTACATTGGGCATAGCTTCCGGGTCAAAAGCAGTAACGGTAGCACCGGCAGCTACCAAGGCATCGATCACATACAAGGCCGGAGCTTCTCTGATATCATCTGTATTCGGCTTGAAAGCCAATCCCCACAAAGCAAAATGTTTACCTTGTAAATTCCCGGCAAAATATTTTTCAATCTTTGGTATCAGATGCAATTTTTGTTTTTCATTTACATCTTCCACCGCTTTCAAAATTTTAAAATCATAATTCACTTCTTCAGAAGACATAATCAATGCCTGAACATCTTTGGGAAAACAGCTCCCACCATAACCGATACCCGGAAACAAAAAACGCTTACCAATTCTATCATCACTACCAATACCTCTACGTACCATATCTACATCAGCCCCTAATCGCTCGCATAATTGGGCAATTTCATTCATGAATGAAATCTTAGTGGCCAAAAAAGAATTAGCGGCATACTTTGTTAACTCAGCTGATTTTTCATCCATAAAGATCACCGGATTACCCTGGCGAACAAACGGAGCATATAAATCAGACATCACTTTTTTAGCTCGCTCAGAACGCGTTCCTACCACTACTCTATCTGGTTTCATAAAATCATCTACAGCCACACCCTCTCTTAAAAACTCAGGGTTACTCACTACATCGAACTCCCCTTTAAAATTCGCAGCAATAGCAGCATGTACTTTTTCAGCCGTGCCCACTGGCACGGTACTTTTATCTACGATAACCTTATAGTCTGTAAGAATCTGTCCTAAATCTTTGGCAACACCCAATACATATTTTAAATCTGCAGCACCGCCTTCTCCGGGAGGGGTAGGTAATGCTAAAAAAATGATCTCTGCATCTTTAACACCTTCCGCTAAATTGGTAGTGAACTGTAAACGACCTTCTTTTAAATTTCTTAAAAAAATCTTTTCCAAGCCGGGTTCATAAATAGTTATTTCCCCATTAGAAAGCTTGGTAACTTTCGATTGATCAATATCAATACAAGTTACTTTATTACCTGTTTCGGAAAAACAAGTGCCCGTTACTAAGCCAACATAGCCGGTACCTACTACAGCAATTTTCATATTTTATTGATTTATAAATTGTAGAACATGAGTTGTAATGTAAGATAATTGTTCTTCTTCCATTTCCGTATGAATGGGTAAAGAAATTACTGCATTTGTTAAGCTATCAGTTACCGGCATATGGATTTTACTTAAACCAAATGAGGCAAACATATCTTGTTTATGACCGGGAACGGGATAATAGATCATAGCAGGAATTTTATGGTCTGCTAAATAAGACACAAGCGCATCTCTGTCAACATCCTTCAGTTGTAAAGTATATTGATGATATACATGGGTACTATATCCGGCCACATAAGGTGTAATAATTTTTGCGTTGCCTGCAAAAGCTTTATTATAATATTCAGCTACGGCTGCTCTGGCAGCATTGTATGCATCAAGTTTTTTAAGTTTGATATGTAATACAGCTGCCTGGATAGAATCCAATCGAGAGTTACAACCTACCACTTCATGATAATATCTTTTTTGCTGACCATGATTGGCGATCATTTTCATTTGATGAGCTAAAGCATCATCATTGGTAAAAATGGCTCCTCCATCCCCATAAGCCCCTAAGTTTTTAGAAGGATAGAAAGAGGTAGCACCAATAGTACCCATCGTACCCGTTTTCTTTATAGTGCCATCAGAAAATGTATAGTCGCAGCCTATGGCCTGGGCATTATCTTCAATCACATATAAGTTATGTTCTTTAGCAATGGCCAAAATCTCTTCCATAGGTGCTGCATGTCCGTATAAATGAACCGGCACAATGGCTTTTGTTTTGGGGGTAATGGCCTTGCGAACAGATTCGGGATCTATACAAAATGTTTTCGGGTCAACCTCTACAAAAACAGGAGTTAGCTTCAATAATGCTACAACTTCGGTGGTAGCGATATAGGTAAATGATGGCGTGATCACTTCATCACCCGGTTGTAAATTGAGCGCCATCATGGCTATTTGCAGGGCATCGGTTCCATTGGCACAGGGTATCGTATGCTTTACCCCTAAATAGGCACTCAGGGCAGCTGTAAAATCCTGAACGGCTTTACCATTGATATAAGCAGCCGTATCAAGCACTTCATGGATCGCTTTATCAACCTCTTCTTTTATGTTTACATACTGATTTTTGGTATCTACCATCTGTATCGGCCGCATATACTTTCTTTAGGGCAACAAAGCTAGGGTAAAATAAAGAATTAAGAAGACTGTACATTTGCAAAACATGCGCCTTTTCTATCAACTTTTCATCAAAGTATACCCGCTTATTATTCGGCTTATTTCGCCGTTTAATAAGAAAGCCCAAAAATGGATTATAGGCAGAAAAGAAAGCTTCTCTTTACTATCCGATTTTACCGCTAAGAACACAAAGCCAGTTATTTGGATGCATACGGCTTCATTAGGAGAATTCGAGCAAGGTTTGCCGATATTGGAGCGAATTAAATTGAGTTATCCGAACTATGCTATTGTTGTAAGTTTTTTCTCTCCATCCGGATACGAAGTGCGAAAAAAACATCCCATTGCCGATTTGGTTTGCTATTTACCGATGGATAGCAAAGCGAATGCTACTGCATGGTTAAAAGTTTTAAAGCCGACTTTGGTATTTTTTGTGAAATATGAGTTTTGGTTTTATTATCTAGAAGCTTTGCTGAAACAAAAAATTACCTGCTTATTGGTAGCCGGTATATTTAGAAAAGAGCAGGTTTTCTTTCAATGGTATGGTCATTTTTACAGAAAAATCTTGGATTGCTTTAGCTTCATGATGGTGCAAGATCAAGATTCTTTGAATCTCTTATCGTCTATTGGTTTGGCACATAAATCTGCTATTGCAGGAGATCCGCGTTTCGATAGGGTCATTTCCATTGCTGATCAATCGACCGAAATACCTGCAATTAGTGATTTTTTAAACTCCTCACCTGCCCTTGTTTGTGGTAGCACCTGGAGTAAAGATGATAAGGCCATAGCCACATTCGCCCATCAACATCAGGGTTATAAATATATCATTGCCCCACATGATATTAGTGCCCAAAGAATTAAAGAATGTGTAGCCCTATATCCTAACCCTATTTTATTTACCGATTGGCAAATTGCGGGTAAAATAGAAAAAGAAAAAGCGCAAACACTTATTATCAATAATATGGGTATGCTAAGCCGTATTTACCAATATGCAACTGTTGCATTCGTAGGAGGAGGCTTCGATACAACCGGTGTTCATAATACGCTGGAAGCGGCTGTTTACGGGGTCCCTGTAGTTTTCGGGCCTGTTTATCATAAATACTTAGAAGCTGTAGAATTAGTAGCAAAAGGTGGCGCTATTGCAGTAGCTAACCCTGAGGAATTATATGATTGTTTTATTGATTTATTTAAAAATGACCGAGCCAAAGAAGTTGGCTTTATTGCCAAAAATTACGTAGCAAGCAACGCAGGGTCGGTAGAAAAAATAGTTGCTTATATTCAGGCAAACCGTCTCTTAACTAATTGATCGAAAAGTTTTACAGGCTCACTATTCTCTTCCCAACTCAATTTTACTTTTAATTCTCTTTGTATCCAGTATTGCGCTTCGGGGTAAATATTGAATCCGTTGATGGTTCGAATACTTCTTTCATACATATTCTCATCTCCCCTAAATAAATTATTGATAAACAAATACCGATCATTGATGCTGATTGCTTTTTTGAGATCCCGGATAGGAGCTTCTTCCAACATAGTAGCAACTTCCGTTTCTTCTTGTTTAAGCCTGTCGTTTACACTATTAGTAGTACCTCCTAAAAAAGCATTGATATCTGTTGCAGCTTGATGATAATCTTGATGAATCAAAGTAGGAATCGCCATAGGCTCTTCAAATAGCCAACCTGATTGTTCTTCTTTTTTTACAGGCTTATGTTCTACCGGAAAAGCCGGGCTCTCCATTTGCTGTGCCGGTAGTGCTATTGCGGGCATCACTACAGCTACTTTACCGTTATTTATAGGCTCTATAGCTTTGGGCTGTAATTCAGCCAATACCAACTGTGCCGTAATAGCCATTTGAGATGGTTCAGCTTGTTGATCGAACTGTTCTTTTAATTTATTAATTAAAGTGCCCAATCTTTCCATGGGAAACAATACTTTTGGGGGTTGTTAATGAGCCAGATATAAAGCTACTAACGTTTTCTTTATTAATATTATTTTGTTTCATGTTTATAGAGCCAAATTTATCAGGTACACGCAAGGGATGGATTGAAGTTGTATGCGGAAGTATGTTCAGTGGGAAAACAGAAGAACTTATTCGTCGCTTAAAAAGGGCCCGTATTGCCAATTTAAAAGTTGAAATATTTAAGCCGGCTATCGATACCCGGTACGATGAAACAAAAGTGGTTAGTCATGATGCTTCCAGCATTCCTTCAACCCCTATCGATAATTCTCAAACCATTTTGTTGATGGCACAGGATGTAGATGTGGTAGGTATTGACGAAGCTCAGTTCTTTGATGCGGAAATCATACACGTTTGTGAAACCCTGGCACTGAGAGGCGTACGTGTAATTGTTGCCGGTTTAGATATGGATTATATGGGTAAACCTTTCGGCCCCATGCCCAACTTACTGGCTATTGCTGATTACATTACTAAGCTACACGCTATTTGCATGAAATGTGGTAACATCGCCAATATTTCTTATCGCAAAACCGCAGATGCCGGTCAGGTTTTATTAGGAGAAAAAGATACTTACGAACCTCGTTGTAGAACATGTTTTCATGAATCTTAGTCAAAATATATGGGCCTTATTGAAGAAAGACATATTGCTTGAAATGAGGCAACAATATACCTTTTATGGTATCCTACTCTATATTGGTGCTACCAGCTTTGTAGTATATCTTTCTGCCGGACAGCCAGAGGATAAAATTTGGAATGCGCTTTTCTGGATATTGCAATTATTCATTTGCGTGAATGCAGTTGCTAAAAGTTTCTTACAAGAACATAGCGGTAGAATGTTATACTATTATACCATTAGCTCTCCTACTGCTTTTGTAATAGCTAAACTGTTATTCAATGCCTTATTAATGCTCTTGATGAATTTGGTTAGTCTGGCGATATTTACGCTTTTGTTAGGCAACCCACTTACCCATTTAGGAAGTTTTTTAGCCATCAGTTTATTAGGAGGAATCAGTTTAAGCTTAGTATTTTCTTTTTTAGCCGCCATAGCCGCAAAAGCACAGCAACAAACCGCTCTCATGGCCATTATGGGATTCCCATTGATTATTCCGCAGCTATTGTTATTGATGAAATTAGCTGTTGTTGCGTTTTCTTCTGTGGTACAAAAAGGGTTACCCGAATTAATAGCCATGCTGGTAGGATTAGATATCCTGGTTATTGCTTTGGCTTATATTCTATTCCCTTTTTTATGGAAAGATTAGAAGCGAAGGTGGCGAACAGTTTGACCTTTATTAATCAATTGTTTTAGCGAATCGATACCAATTTTCAAGTGCTTCTCTACATATTGCTCCGTAATTTTCTTATCGCTGGCCTCGGTTTTAACACCATCGGGAATCATGGGTTGATCACTAACCAATAGTAAAGCACCGGTAGGAATTTTGTTATAGAAACCAACGGTGAATATGGTTGCCGTTTCCATATCAATGGCATAAGCCCTTACTTTGGTAAGATACTCTTTGAAAGCATCATCATGTTCCCAAACCCGTCGGTTTGTGGTGTACACGGTACCGGTCCAGTAATCCACTTTATAATCTCTAATGGTGGTTGAAATGGCTTTTTGCAGCGCGAAAGCCGGCATCGCAGGTACTTCGGGCGGGAAATAATCATTCGATGTACCCTCTCCTCTTATGGCAGCAATAGGCAGTATAAGATCACCTAATTTATTTCTTCTTTTTAGTCCTCCGCATTTACCCAAAAAAAGCACTGCTTCTGGCTCGATAGCAGTTAATAAATCCATGATGGTTGCAGCACCCGGACTACCCATTCCAAAATTAATAATTGTAATACCATTAGCGGTGGCACATTGCATGGGCCTATCGGCACCCACAACTTTTACTTTATGCCATTTGGCAAACATGGTTACATAGTTACCGAAGTTGGTTAACAGAATAAATTTACCAAAATTCTCTAGTTTCTCGCCGGTGTAACGAGGTAACCAATTGTTTACTATTTCTGCTTTTGTTTTCATGTGCTTGACTATAGACCATGGACAATAGACCATGTCTAAATAAAGTGAAGTTACGATTTATTTTTTTGCAAAGCGTTTTTGAATGCACTTAGCATTTTTGAAAGTATTTCGAATTCTTGATATAACTCATTAAATAGTTGTTCATATATATAACCTCTTTCCTTTGCCTTCAACAAGCAGGCAACTACTTCCAAAAGAGAACGATTAGCATAAATAATAAATCTGATTTGTTCGTTGTTAGTTTGCCCTGCCGATCCTTCAGCTATATTCAATCCGACACTGTCAATTGCCCTAGTAAGCTGATTTGACAAGTTGAACCTTTCCTTATCCGGAAATTGCATAGCTAGATTATTTATTTTTTCACCTAAATAAAAAGATTTCTCCCAGACATTAAGTTTTTCAAATTTAAACATAGTCAATGATACAAATTGAAATAGTATTCCTTTGCGTATATTTACCTTACTATTAATATTTTTTCACGGTATTAAGCCTACGGTCTATCGGCTATTGTCTATTGTCTCCCTCATGCTCCTCCCCTTTCCACCATATCATCCACGTGTTAAAGAAGAAAATGGGAAAGAATATATTTTCGATCCGGTGAGGAAGCAATGGGTTCGGTTAACGCCTGAAGAATGGGTGCGCCAACATTTTATTAATTATTTAGTTGAAGTATTAGCGTATCCTGTAAAACTTATTGCCATAGAAAAGCAGATACGTATTGGCGAGTTACAAAAGCGTTTTGATATACTCGTTTATAAAAATGATAGGCCTTGGATGCTCATAGAATGCAAGGAGCAGCAAACAAAACTAAACGATGCAGTAATTACGCAGGTATTTCAATATCAATCTGTAATTGGCGCTGAGTACATGGTTATTACCAACGGTGAGGAAACATTTTGTGGCAATGTAGTGAATGGCACAATCCATGCGGTAACAGCGATACCCGCATATAAAAAATCCGGAAGCGTATAACGGCTCCCGGACTTTCTTCGGTCTTTTGGACCCTTCGTCTTCTAGACTTTCCTTATGGGAATATTCCTAACTCAGTATAAGACGTTCCTACTTTATTAATCGCACATACATAAGCAGCAGTACGCATATCAGGTATTTCGGGATTCTTCTGCCAAATATCCATGATCTCACGAGTGGCGGTTATCATGGTTTCTTCTAACCCACTATGAACAAGATCTACTTCTTCCGGACCGTGTAAAATAAATTTACGCTCCGCGTCTGTTACTTTCTTATCTGTTAATGTTTCGATCTGGCTTAAGATATGTGTGTTCATATTTTCGGTAAAACGCTTCTCCATTCTACCATAACGAACGTGACTAAGATTCTTCAACCACTCAAAATAAGAAACGGTTACACCTCCTGCATTTAAATACATATCGGGCACAACCAATGTTCCTTTAGCTGCTAAAATCTCATCGGCTTCCGGTGTAAGCGGACCGTTCGCCGCTTCCCCAATAATTTTTGCCTTTACATTCGGCGCATTAGTGCCATTGATCACATTCTCTAATGCTGCAGGAATCAAGATATCGCAAGCTAATTCTAATGCATCATTACTCTTTGCCAAATTAGTAGCACCCGGGAAATTTAAAATAGATCCGGTGGCTTTTCTATGCTGGAAAACTTCTTCTTCATGTAATCCGTTCTCGTTGTAGATAGCACCCTCATATTCAGCAATACCAACTACTTTAGAACCATGTTCCCGGAAAAATTTAGCGCTATGATAGCCCACATTTCCTAAACCCTGCACAACTACGGTTTTATTTTCAACACCGGTTGTTAATCCCAAACGCTTCATTACATCGGGCATATTACATACTTCACGAATACCAAAGAACACACCTAACCCGGTAGCTTCTTTTCTTCCACGTACGCCACCTTGCGTAATAGGCTTACCGGTAACACAACCAGCTGCATCAATTTCGCCCGGCTTTAATGACGCATAAGTATCTACGATCCATGCCATTTCTCTCTCACCGGTTCCATAATCAGGAGCAGGTACATCAATACCAGGTCCGATAAAATTTTTCTTGACTAACTCACTTGTATATCTACGTGTAATTTTCTCTAATTCGTATACGCTATAAGCACGTGGATTAATTTTAATACCGCCTTTACCGCCACCGAATGGAACATTCACGATAGCACATTTATAGGTCATCAAAGATGCCAATGCCATTACTTCATCTTGGTTCACTTCATCGCTAAAACGGATACCACCTTTACAAGGTGATTTATGTTGAGAATGTTGAACCCGATATGCTTCAATTACTTCAATTCTTCCATCATCCATTTTTACAGGAAAACGCATGCTGTAAATACTATTACAAGCTTTAATTTGTTCGAGCAAGCCTTTTTCCCACTGAGTAAATTTGGCCGCTTTATCAAAACTTTTCTCAACACTTTGAAAAAAGCTATACGGTGTTTGATTTGACATGTGCAATCGATTTATAGATTATTTAGGTATTTATTTATTTTCTTTTTCTAATCTTGTGATCTTACGATCTACACTGGCGAGGTATAGAAATAGTCCGATTAAAATGGTTACCACTACGGCCATAACAACAAATATTTTGCCATTACTACGCATCACTCCCTCGCCTGCTGTTTCTTGTGCTTTTACTGTTATACAAAGAAAGCAGTTCATGAAGAATAAAGCAATGATTTTCAACTTATTCATGCATTCATTTTTTGATAGGCTAATAATGAGTAGCGGGTTTTGATCGAACTGATCCAAACGCCCAAAAGAGTCCAACCTAAAACAGCCGGATAAAATACCATTCGCATATGGGCGTCCATATCTTGACCATTAATACCCGGATTACCTTCGCTGCCCTCTCCACCGGGGTGAAGCGATTCTGTTAATCGAGGAAGTATCCAAAGTGTAGGAAACAACATAAAAAAGGCAAATACATTGTATACTGCTCCGATACGAGCTTTCTTAACATCATCTGTAATACTACCTCTTAGTACAAAATAAGCCAGATATATAAGCATAGCTATAGCAGCCCCATTCTGTTTAGGATCGCCGCTCCAGGGGCTTCCCCATTGGTAGTTGGCCCATATGGCTCCGGTAATTAACCCGAGCATGCCGAAAACGGTACCTGTTGCTGCAAAAGCGCTGGCATTCGAATCGTTTTGAATTGTTGGATTACGCAGATATTTTACGGAATACCATACTGATACAAAAAGTAAGATCATCATCCCAAACCACATGGGTACATGAAAGAAAAAGTTACGGATCGATTCCTGCATGCGATCATCGAGACGGGGTACTTTTACGTAGAAACCATAGGTACAAGTATAGAGTAGGAGTAAAAATGACAATATCTTCCACCAGCGCTGTCGAATCATAATTGGGTATTAATAACACCTGGTTCAACATTAAGTTGTTGAATCGGTGGCAAAATTAGGTGAAAGCAAACCAAAATACCCAATGAATGTGTAAAATTTACCCAATAATAGCGTCTGACGGGTGTTGGGGGATTGGGGAGATTATCGTAATTTTGCCGCTCTCAAAATTTTCATGCCGTAACATGAAGCGAGTCGCCCCTATCCGCCGTAGGTGTATATGCGCCAACCTGAATGTGGCTATCTAAACCGTAAAAATCAGATCAGACACATGAAATTATCTCAGTTTAAGTTCGACCTTCCCCTTAATCTCATTGCCCAAAATCCTACTAAAAAACGCGAAGACAGCCGTATGATGGTGGTAGACCGAAAAAGCGGGCATATGGAAAACCGCCATTTCAAAGACATTCTCGA
>JAIEQT010000543.1 GCA_019747455.1 Chitinophagaceae bacterium
AAGCTATTATAGTTGATGATGAACCTAATGCACGAAAGGTGCTTAGGGGATTATTACATGACCATTTTCAAGAAGTAGAGGTAGTAGCAGATTGCAAAGATGTTCCGGAAGCTGTAAAAACGATCAATAAATTGAAACCTACATTAGTTTTTTTAGATATTGATATGCCGGGCTATAGTGGGTTTGAACTACTTGATTTTTTCGATAAAGGGCATATTGATTTTAAAATCATTTTTGTAACGGCCTATAGCGAGTATTCTTTGCGAGCCTTTGAAAGCTCTGCAGTTGACTATATACTAAAACCCGTTCGCCTGGAACATTTACAAAGGGCCATGCGAAAAATTCAAATGGTTTCTCAACCGCAGGCCACTACCCGATATGATGTTCTTAAAGATAATATACAACAAGACAAGAAAATCGTTTTGCAAACAGCAGAAACAATTTATGTAGTAAAAAAAGAAGATATTATTTATTTACAAGCAGAAGGTAGTTACACAAAAATCTATACAACTACACATAATACCCTCACTATAACAAAAAAACTAATTGATTTCGAATATTTGGAAGGTGATGGTTCTTTTTTTCGGACACATAGAAGCTTTATTGTAAACCTGAATCATATTCAAAAAGTAGATAAAAAAGAATTTCTTGTTATTATGAGTAACGATGCGGCTGTATACCTTGCTCAGGATAAAAAGAATTTACTGATAGATAAGATTACGGCATAATCCATTCTACTTCTCCAAATTTGAAATGATGTGTCATGCCTGCTTCGGCAACTAATTCGCCATAAGTATTTACTCCCTTGATCAAATAGTTGGTTAAGGAATTGTTTTTCCTAAGTTTTACTATCTCACCTCGCTTGAATAAATATTGGTTGAATTCGAGAAGTTCTTCTTGCATATTCCCGGCCATCAAACGTTGGTATCTGTTATGTAAATGACCGCATAATTGTTTAGCAAGTGCAACCGGATGATGCTCCTTTCCGGTAATTTGTTTAACGGAAACTGCTTTTTTAGGCAACTCGGGAAAAAAATCTTCATTTATATTCAATCCAATACCCACAATCGCAAATTGTGGAATCCCCTCTCGAAAAACTGTTTCAATGAGAATTCCTCCTGCCTTTCTGTCACGCCAATAAATATCATTCGGCCATTTTATAAATAATTCATCCCGTATGATGGACTTTAACAAATCGATACAAGCCAAAGTTGAGAAGCAGTGTAGCCCAAAAATGGGACCCGTTGCTAAAGGCTTTATATCAATCACAACAGATAAAATAAGGTTTTTGGATGGGCTTGCTTGCCATTTCTTACCCCTTTGTCCCTTCCCATCAAATTGATGGTGGGCAAAAAAAGCAGCTCCATGTTCAGCCAAATTTGCCTGTAACTGGCTCATGGCATAAATGTTGGTGCTATTTACAGCAGATAATTCTATAAACGGTTCACCAATCATGGTTTTAACAGGTAATCCTAACAAAGAATTGTTATTTTTGACGAAGATAAGGTTAACATTTATTCATTAAACCCTTCATTATTGGAACCTCTTTCAGTGCTTTCATCCCGCGAAAAAAAAGCGGTAACGCGGTTAACCAGAAATTCAAAAATTTTCAAAACGGTTATTCAGGCTATTCTAGATAAAAAAGGAGAACATGTAATTAGCCTGGATTTACGTAAAATACCGGAAGCCTCTGCCGATTTTTTTGTTGTTTGTGAGGCCTCCAGTACTACGCAAATCAAAGCCATAAGTGATTTTATTGAGGCGGAGGTTAAGAGAGTGTGTGATGAAGCGCCGTATAAGCATGAGGGAAAGCAGGCTGCCCAATGGGTTTTAATAGATTATATAAATATTGTAATACATGTGATGCATCCGGAATCGCGCAGGTTTTATAAACTGGAAGACATGTGGAGCGATGCTGTTGCACAAGGACATGAATAGTAAATTACCGAACTTTTATAAGGCTTAAACATTATATTTATTAGCAGACAAGAGGAGTATTTATGGCACAGGAAAACAAACCGCAAAAAGGCGGACCGAATTTTGAAAAAGGAGAGGGCCCTAAAAAAGGCCCAAAGTTCAGCGTATATTGGATCTACGGAATCGTATTGATTCTGATATTATCAGCGCAATTAATGAGGTTTAGTCCCGATCTCACCACCATCTCTCAGATGGATTTTATAAATAATATGCTCAAAAAAGGAGATGTACAACGCTTCGATATTATTGAAAACAAGAAAAAAATCAGGGTTTATATTAACCCAGATAGTTTGAGTAAAGATTACTATGTAAAAAAGTTTAATAAAGATCTAAGCAAAGATAAATCTAAGGTAACTAACGTTCCATTATTTGAATTCGGCTACGCCGATTACAAGGTATTTGCAGATGACCTGAAAGATGCTTATAAAGCTGTGCCCGGCTTAACCGAAGTGCCATCGAAAATTGAGGCAGACCCTGAGTGGTTTGGACCTGTATTTAATACTGTTTTATCCCTTTTACTCATAGTGGGTGTGTGGGTTTTATTAATGCGTAAAATGGGTGGCCCATCTGGCGGAGGCGGTCCTGGAGGTATATTTAATATTGGGAAATCAAAAGCTACTTTGTTTGAAAAGGGAACCAAGGTGAATATCACATTTGCTGATGTTGCAGGGTTAGATGAGGCTAAAGTAGAAGTGATGGAGATCGTTGATTTTCTAAAAAATCCAAAAAAATATACATCATTAGGGGGTAAAATACCGAAAGGTGCTTTATTGGTTGGCCCCCCCGGAACCGGTAAAACTTTATTGGCCAAGGCCATGGCCGGAGAAGCGCAAGTGCCATTCTTTAGCCTAAGCGGTAGTGATTTCGTAGAAATGTTTGTGGGTGTGGGTGCCAGCCGTGTAAGAGATTTATTTAAGCAGGCACGTGAAAAAGCCCCTTGTATCATTTTTATTGACGAAATCGATGCTATAGGCAGAGCTAGGGGTAGAAACGCTATCATGAGTAATGATGAGCGTGAGAATACCTTAAATCAATTATTAGTTGAAATGGATGGTTTTGGTGGAGATACAGGTATTATTATTCTTGCCGCTACCAATAGGCCTGATGTATTGGATAGTGCCTTATTACGACCAGGTAGGTTTGATAGACAAATTTCGATCGACAAACCCGATGTGAAAGGAAGAGAAGCTATTTTGAAAGTGCACTTACAGCCAATTAAAGTTTCAGAAACCCTTGATTTGCATAAGCTGGCAGAACAAACACCTGGCTTTGCCGGTGCCGATATAGCCAATGTATGTAATGAAGCAGCTTTGATTGCTGCGCGTAAAGGTAAGGAAGCTGTAGATATGAGCGATTTCCAGGACGCTATCGATAGAGTTATTGGTGGTCTTGAAAAGAAAAATAAGATAATTGCCCCCCATGAAAAATCGATTATCGCATATCACGAAGCCGGCCACGCTGTATGTGGATGGTATTTGGAGCACGCTTATCCTTTGCTAAAAGTTACGATTGTGCCAAGAGGTACCGCAGCTTTAGGCTACGCGCAATACACGCCCACCGAACAGTACTTGTATAATACGGATCAATTGATGGACCAGATTTGTATGACATTAGGCGGAAGAGCAGCGGAAGAAATTTTCTTCGGGAAAATATCTACAGGGGCGTCGAACGACTTACAACAAATTACCCGAATTGCCTACAGCATGGTTACCGCTTATGGAATGAATAAAAAAATAGGTAATGTAAGCTTTTACGATCCTTCACAAGAAAACAGCTTTACCAAACCATATAGTGAAGAAACGGGTAAGATCATCGATGAAGAAGTACGCAACATTATTGATGATGCGTATGCACGAACGTTAGATTTGCTTCGTGAAAAGAAGCATCAGGTTGAAACCCTGGCTAAAGAATTATTAGATAAAGAAGTATTACATAAAAGCGATGTTGAAGAATTGATAGGTAAAAGACCTTTTGAAGAGAAAAAAATACTCGAAATTGAACCCGAACAAATGAATGGTCATACGCAGCCGGAATCCTCTACTAACAATACTGAGAATACAGAAGCTACAGCATGAGTAATTCAAGAGAACAGATTTTACAAAAAATAAAGCAGGCACTTCAACATAAAGTGCCTGCTCCCTTTCCTGCTATACCTGTAAATCCGATTCAATTCAATGCACTAGAAGAGGAAGATTTGGAACTTGCCTTTGCTTCAAATTTTAGTAATCTGCAAGGACGGTTTTCTTATTGCAGTAATGAATCTGAGTTAATCCTACAACTTAAAACGCTCATTGAAGCCCGTAAATGGGATAAGATATTTTGTAAAGAAACGGTACTACAAAATGACCTGGCAACAGCCGGTTTAGGCTTACAATACGCAGATGATTTACATAGTTGTGATTGTGCCATTACGGGCTGCGAGTATCTGGTAGCCAGAACAGGCAGTATATTGTTAAGTAGTGCCACTGAAAGCGGTAGAACAACAAGTGTGTATGCACCTGTACATGTTTGTATAGCCTATAGCTCACAGTTGGTGCATGATATAGATGATGCACTAATGCAGTTAAGAGCAAAGCATGGTTCCCATTTTCCATCATTAGTAAGTTTGGCTACAGGGCCTAGTAGAACAGCAGATATAGAAAAAACATTGGTGGTTGGTGTACACGGACCTAAAGAAGTATTTTGTTTTTTAGTACAGCAATAGTTAAAGCATGATTACTAAAATTCCATCCGGCAAAAAAATTTACTTTCTCTCTGATTTTCATTTGGGAGCACCAAATTACGCGGCTAGCTTGGAGCGAGAAAAAAAAATCGTCCGCTTTTTAGATGAGATAGCGGATACAGCAGCTGCCATTTTTATTGTTGGAGATATATTTGACTTTTGGTTTGAATATAAAAGAGCAGTACCCAAATATTATACAAGGCTTCTGGGAAAACTGGCATCATTAACAGATAATAATATTCCTGTTTATGTATTTAGCGGCAATCATGATATGTGGATGAGTGGGTATTTTGAAGAAGAACTCAATATACCTGTATTTCATGATCCCCGTGAATATATATGGAATGATAAAAAATTCTTGATTGGTCATGGAGATGGCTTAGGGCCGCATGACCATGGCTATAAATTCTTAAAAAAAATATTCCGCAATCCTATTTGCAGATGGTTATTCGGTGTATTACATCCTAATTGGGGAATCGGTATAGCTAATTATTTCAGTAGAAAGAGTAGGGAGAAAACAGGTACTGCTGATGAAGCTTTTTTAGGAGAAGATAAGGAATGGCTTATCCTCTATTGTAAAGAAGTACTAACCCAAAAAGAATATGACTATTTTATATTCGGACATAGGCATTATCCAATCGATTTCGCTTTAAATAATAAGAGCCGATATATTAATTTGGGGGATTGGATACGTAATTTCACTTATGCAAGCTTTGATGGCGAAGTTGTTGAATTGAAAAAGTACGAATAAGGTTATGAAAAAAATACTTGAACAAATTGTTTTAGATAATTCAGTTAAGAGTTATCTATTTGTTGCACTTGCTATTTTTATCGGGCTCTTATTAAAAAGGGTCATTTCTAAATATATTGCGCGCCTGTTATTTCGTTTTGTAGGAAAAGCCGGTAAATCTGTTGCTCGTGAATCTTTTCTAGAGTTAGTAGTAGAGCCGTTAGATTATTTTTTAATACTGCTGATTGCTATCATTTCGCTTGATAAACTAACATATCCTTCCGTATTAAATATTACTGTTTATAGGGTTTCTTTACGTCAATTGATCGATGCCTTGGCAGACGGTGTAGTAATAATAGTATTTATATGGCTAGTAAGGCGATTAATAGATTTTGTTGCACTAATATTAGAAGAGAAAGCTAACTTCACTTCAGACCAAACAGATAATCAATTAATCATTTTTTTTAAAGATTTTTTTAAAGCGATTGTTGTAATTATCGGTGTATTGATGATCATTCGATTTTCCTTTAATAAAGATATCAGTAGTGTATTAACGGGCTTGAGCATAGTTGGCGCAGCAATTGCGCTCGCTACAAGGGAAAGTATGGAAAACCTGATTGCTTCATTTATTATTTTTTTTGATAAGCCTTTTACAGTTGGTGATTTGGTAAAAGTAAATGGGTTTTCCGGTACTGTTGAGAAAATCGGATTAAGAAGTACTCGAATTCGAACATTGGAGAAAACATTTATTTCTGTTCCTAATAAGCAAATGGTTGATACAATAGTAGATAATATATCACTTCGTACGCAACGTAAAGTTGAGTTAAAAGTTGAAATTGATATCAATGCTAGCTCACAATCAATTGCTGATCTGCTGGCTGTTATTAAAGAAAAACTAGTGCTGCCATTTGTACAAAACCCACAAGTTCATTTGGTTGATACCGGTAAGAATGCCCATGTAATTTCTTTAGAGTATTTTGGCTCCATGGATGAAACTATGGACCAATTTTTAAATCACAGGGAAAAGATTTATTTAATGGTAATAGCCAGCATCGAAGAAAATAAGTTACAGCTAGCCGGCGCTTCAACAGACATCGTTATAAAGGAAAATAAGCTTAATTATTAATTGAGGCCTTTAAGGCTAATAAAAACTCCTTTAACCCTGTGAGGGTATTGACCAATTTGGTTTCTGTATCAATTTTCTGCTTATTTGATTTTAAATAAGCTTTTGCACCCTCGATCGAAAACTTACGCTGACGTAATAAGAAATAAATCAGCTTCAAGTTTTTTATATCTTCTACCCTAAATAATCTGTCTCCTTTTCGGGTTTTGCGAGGCTGTAAAATATCGAACTCATTTTCCCAATAACGAAGCAGAGATGTATTTACTTTGAACCAACCTGCCACTTCGCTGATACTATAATACAATTTTTGTGAAAGTGTTTGCTCGTCGGGTACTTCTATCAAATCTGCCGTCGCATCAATTTCTTTAAATGACTTTCTTCCTCTTTTTCCTTCCTCTTTTTTTACTTTTACTATAATCTGTTCACTGGCATATACTACTTGCGCCGGCTGCTCTGTTTTTTGGGGCTTTGCAGGTTTAGGGATAGGTTTCTTTTTCTGGGTCGTTTTTTCTGCTATGGGTAACCCAAAAAGATCTAATTGTTGATGTACTGTATTTGCCACTTTGTAAAATTACTATTTCGTATTTCAAATTTATAGGTGTTTGTACCGGCGTGGAAAAGATGTAAGTATCTTGCAGTATGGCAAAGATTCAATCCATACTTGTTTGCGGAGCCGGTACTATGGGTGCCGGTATAGCTCAATTATCAGCTGTTTCAGGTTACAAAACGATATTATTTGATCTTAATGCCGATATGCTAACGCGTGCTGAGGAGCAGATCGGTGCCCAGCTTAAGAAAATGGAAGAAAAAGGCATTATAAGTGTTGAAGCAAGTAGCGCTGCTTTCGGAAATATATTGTTTACAACCGACCTAAGCTTATGTAAAGCCGATTTAATTATTGAGGCTATCGTAGAGAATGCTGCTATTAAAAAAGATTTGTTTAATAAACTTGCTACGCTGAACGGAAGAGAAACCGTTTACGCATCTAACACCTCATCGATAAGTATTAATAGTTTAGCAGAAGGATTTATATACCCCAGTCAATTTGCCGGAATGCATTTTTTTAATCCGGCACCAATAATGAAATTAGTAGAAGTAATACAGGGAGAACAATCAAGTTCTGCGGTTATAGACATATTGGTATCTGTTGCCAAGGAAATGAAAAAAACAGCTGTACGGTGTAACGATGCGCCGGGTTTTATTGTAAACAGGGTGGCGCGCCACTTTTATTTAGAAGCTATGTATATGGTAGAAAAAGAATACCTAACAATAGCAGAAGCAGATGCTATTATGGAAGCTGCCGGTTTTAAAATGGGGCCCTTTGCACTAATGGATTTGATAGGGTTAGATATTAATTATGGCGTAAGTAATATTGTTTGGGAGGCACTCCAAAAACCGAAGCGGTTAACACCTTCAACCTTGCAAAAAGAAAAAGTAGAAGCGGGTGATTTGGGTAAAAAAACAGGTAAGGGATTTTATAATTATTTATAAAATAATTGATACCTCATTATCCCAATTACCTTTCACAGAAAATGGCTTTGTAATTAATTGAACAACCTCCGGCTGTTTTTTAGCTTTGAAATTACCCGTATCCCAAATGCCATTTTTATTTGTATCATATAATATGCGCATTTCATAGGTGCCTCCTCTAAAAAATTTCCTAAAGAGTTCGCTACTATTTAGTGGAACAGACTCCACCAACTTATCTGATTGTATGAACTGTAAAACCGGATTTTGGTTTAGTTTTAAATTAGTAAATCTCAATCGGATACTACCGTATTCAATCTCTTTTCTAGTACCAAAACGAATAGTATCGGATTTTGATAAACCATTACCAGCAGTATCGGCAAAAGCTTGTTTATCGAGTACAAGTCTGAAATTATCATTTTCCCGCCAGCTATGTTTTATCCGAATAGTGTTTGTGGTGGTATCTGTTTCGATGGTATAACCGATAACTTTTTTAAACAACGTATCTTTAAGCTGAATACCCGACGTATCAATTTTTTTCAACTTACGCGTAAAGTTTATTTCGAATGGAGTAAGTAAATCTTGCAAACCTGTTTCTAGGTTTGTACTATATTTTAATTTCTTGTCGTCTTTACCAGTAGTGTTATTTTGTTTTTCTACTTTTTTAACAGCTTCAAAGGCATAAAGCGTATCTGACGCCTCCGTTTTGCTTACTGTTAATACCTGGGATCTAAAAGCAAAAAGCTTGGTACTATCGTCATATTTTTTTGTAAAATCATTCGGCAAAACATATACCCTATAATTGCCCGGTGCCAAGTTGTAAAATCTAAATTCTCCTTTACCATTTAGCAGGGTATAATATCTTGCTTTTTCTTTTATAATAGCGGTATCGTTTAAATTTTTGTGAAGTAGTACAATCAATGTGCTATCTATTTTACCTTTTTCTGCTAATACTACTTTACCGCTATAGCTAAAATCATCTATTTTGTTACCTGTAGAAAAAGTGTATCTGAAATTCTTGGCAATATTTCCTTCATTCACATCTTTAATGGCGTCTCCAAACAAAATAGTATAGGTTGTATTGGCGTCTAAAGTGTCTTTAAATACCACAGTTACATTTCTAAGTTTGTAATCAAATCGAGGTGTACTTTTTATAGTTGGTGAAATAATAATATTTTCTTGTGGGTTTTGCAGTGTAACGAATTCATCAAAAGTTAAAGTTACTTGTTTGGGGGAAACATTGGTAGCGGAGTCTTTGGGAAATGCTCCTATCAATACAGGTGCTAAACTGTCTCTTGCGCCACCAGAAGGAGGAACGATATTCGCACAAGCGGTAAAAAACTGTATCATTACCCAAACGCCTAAAATGCCATAACCCTTTTTCAACATATTCATGCAACGAAATTAAATAGTTTTAGGCATCTTCACCTTTTTCTTCTTCATCAATGGGGTGTAGCGCAATGGCCAACTCATTAGTTTTAACAAAACCACACCATTTACAATCCGGCTTACCACAACCCGTATAAAAATCACGCTGCTGGATCTTTTGCCAAACTGTTTTTATTTGCTCAGTTACTGTTTGGATCGAGGCTTCTGTAATCAATATTTTTTCTTTACGATATGTTTTGTTTTTATCAGGCTCAATAAAATCAAATTCAGCACTGGTGGCTTTCCAATCTTTTTGCTCATACTTATCTACCAGTATTTTATAAAATACAGCTTGGCGCCAGTAATCGCCACCATGTGGCGTTTTATCATTAGGTCCTTTTAGTTTTTCTTTTGCTTTATCTGGATCACCGGTTTTATAATCAACTACATTAACCAATTTTCCATCGAACTCTAGCTTATCTAATTTCCCTTTTAAAGGAATACCTTCTAGTATAACATTCCGGATAGTTAACTCATTACTCACAATTTTATTCCAGCTATCGATATATTTATCATAATAGTTACTCAAAATTTCCTGTCCATATTCCATTCTTCTAGTGAATTGCTCTAGCGTAAAATTTTCTCGATGTCTGTGCATATACCAACTAAAACCTTCGAGTAAAAAGGGTTTTTCAGGAAATATATTTGTGGCACGCATTTGTTTGAAAAATTTATCTAACGTATGGTGTACGGCGGAACCGAACTCGGTGGCCTCCGATTTTCCGGAAGGAACACGAACAAGATTGTTAAAATAAAACTGTAGCGGACATTTCAGATAGTTATTTAACGCAGTAACATTCATTATAAATTTATCAAGCAATTTATCTATAAAAGCAGCTTCTATTTTTTCGATTTCAGGTGCTTGCGCCTCTTCAAAGTGTAAGGCGCTATATGAACTAATTGTCTCAACGGATAATTCTATTTTGTGAATTGGCAATGGATGTTGCTCTCTTATTTCTGCGATGAATTGACTGGGTTCTTTTAATTTGCCCGCTTTATCCGATTGATACCAGGATATGAATAAATATTTTTCTGCCCGCGTAATAGCCACATAAAATAATCTTCGAAGCTCTTCTTCTTCTGTTGTAGTATGTATAGTAGTGAATAATGTGTCGGGGATGCTATAGCCTCCTCCGGGCTTTCTTTTCTTTTCCCAGTTAGAACTATTTGATCCGGCTATAAAAACATATTCGAACTCTAAACCTTTGGAGCCATGTGCTGTAAGTAAGTTAATGGCTTTATCATTACCGCTCGTTTGCACGATTGGAATTGCAATGCCTTCTTGCTTCATCAAATCAATAATCGTAACCAGTTTTTTAAGATCTAAATACGGATTTCGCTGCGTTTCTACTTTAATGAAATCAAATAAACAATCGAGTATCTGTAATAGCCAGTGCTTATCGGGATGCTGCATGATATATTTTAAGATCCCCGTTGTGCGTATAATAGTTTCAAATAATTGCTGCAGGGTAGCATTTGGAACCAAGGCGATCAAAGATTCTAGCGCTTCTGTGGTAGATTTCAGTCCTTTAATTTCTGTTGTAAATAAATCTTTGGCGGGCGCATTAGTTTTTTCATTGATCAATTCTCGTAAACTGCACTTGTTAGCCTGAAATTGTCTATCGGCACGTTCTGCACTTAGTTTAGCTATTTCAATAGGCGGAATACCAAACCAGCTAAAATGAAGTAAGTTAAATAGCATTTCATCTCCTCCAAAAGGAGCATCATGTTCTGCGGCAAGATATTGGAGTAATAAAATCAATTGCTGGGCAAAGGGGATCTGTAGCAGATTGAGATTTCTTTTGGTATAAACAGGTATCTGCTTGAGTTTGAAATATTGCGCTAGTTCTTCGCCATATTTATTTTCTCTATAAATCACCGCTATTTTGCCCGGAGAAATATTTTGTTTCAGTAAATCACTAACGGCTTCGCAAA
>JAIEQT010000048.1 GCA_019747455.1 Chitinophagaceae bacterium
CATTCTGTACTTTATTAAAACCTAAAGAAGTATTAATATAATATTTGCCCTTTGTAACACTTACATTCCAATCAATATTATGCGCTAATGATGGTTGCAAGAAAGGATTCCCAAATCGTAGATTATAGGGATCGCTATAATCTATATTCGGATTCAGCTCACCAATTCCTGGTCTGCGGATAGTAGCCCGATACACCAATGCTGTATTTACCTGTTTAGAAAAATCTTTTCTTAGGGTGAAATTGGGTAACAGATTCCAATAGCTGTTAGATACATTCGTTACATTACTTTTTATAAAATTGAACTGCATGTTGGTATATTCCGCTTGTGCCCCAAAGCTTAATCTGATTTTTTTTGAAAAAAGCAAACTAATACCTGCTCGAATTGTACTGATGTTTTGGTCGAAGAAAAAATCATTACTAAGCTTATCATTATTGATCAGAGCCCCGTCTTGCTTACGTAGAAAGGCCGTATTTAAACTATTATGAAACCGGGATATATTATGTGTGATGCCCCCCGAAAATGTATTGGTATTTTTGGCAAGCGGTTTAGTATATTCTAATCGAAGATTAGCTGATTTATTTTTATTATCGAAATATTGAGACTGGATAGAGTCGATACCCGTTGGTTGCATATTATTTTGGAGAAACTGCTGATAAAAATCTCTATCATTATCATTTTTACTAGTGTTACCAATAGCGATAAGGCGTAGCACTTCAATAGGGTTCTTTCCTTTATGGGTATACGATACCGTTATTCCATGAGTATACCCTTCCCCTACGCTATGATTCTCGCGCGTACTATATTTATATACTTCATTAAGCCGATTAATATTAGCATATGAATTCAAACTATTATTATCATAATAATTAAGATTGCCTTGATAAACAAACCCAAGCTGGTTATTCTTATCAAACTCATAATCTACCTGACTCCTAACATTAGGTCGAATATTCGTATTGGTATAATTGCCGGTAGTCTTAAAATAATTGGTTGAGTCATTATAAAAATTGGTTCTATTACTATAGCTGTTTCCTTTTTGTTGATTCCAGCCGGAGCCGATTGTTTGATTAAAAGATATTTTTTTATTTCGATAGCTGATATTTGCACTTAGATTACCCTCTCCTCTTGTTCCGGTGCTAAGGGTAAGTTTACCAACCCAACCAATTTTTCCTTTCTTGGTAACGATATTGATAACCCCTCCACTTTCCGTAGCGTACTGAGGGGGAGGATTACTCATAATTTCTATTTTCTCGATACTACTCCCCGGTAAGCTTTCGAGTAAATCTTGTAATTGTTGAGCTGTGAGTTCGGTAGGTTTATCGTCTATTAAAATCTTTGGTTCTTTTCCTTTTAATAAAATCCTACCATTGGGGTCATTGTTTACCAGAGGAATATTTTTAAGTAATTCAGCAGTTGAAGCACCCCCGCTCAAAGCACTCTCACCAACATTATAAATGAGCTTATCATCTTTAGCTTCTATCAAAGGCTTTTCAGCGTAAACAATTACTTCATTCAATAATTGCTCAGCAATTTTAACTTTGATATCCCCAATATTAAAATCATAACGTTCGGCACGTAGGTAAATGCTATCTATTGTGGTTTTTGCATATCCAACGGCAGAAATGGCAAGAGTATAATATCCAAAAGGAAGCTTATCGAACTCAAAAGCTCCGTTTTTATCGCTCAAATTTGTTCTAACTACGCTATCGGTTTTTGTATTTCGCAATTCAACCTTTGCAAAAGAAATGGCATTCCCTTTATCTGCTCCAATAAGATTTCCGAGAATAATTCCGAAATCTTGTTTTTGTGCAACAGGCTTACCCTGGGCAATCAGCAGGTTTTGGAAAAAAATAACACCTAGTATTAAAGCAATATATCTCACTGCTGTAAAAATAAATCTAAGTGAGTAGTTTTACTAGAAATAAAGGATGATCGGACTATTTGAGGATATTAGCCAGTGTTTGGTCTAATTCCTCGCCACGTAGATTGCGGGCTATTATTTTGCCGGTTGGATCTATTAAAAAATTAGCGGGGATACTATTGATTCGATACAATTTTGCCACTTCGTTTTCAAAGTATTTTAAGTCGCTAACATGGGTCCATGTTAGCTTATCTTTCCTAATGGCCTGAATCCAGTTATTTCTGCTTTCATCTAAAGATATCCCAAGTACTGTAAAATTTTTGGCTTTGTATTTTTGGAATGCAGCCACTACATTCGGGTTTTCTTGTCTACATGGCCCACACCAGCTTGCCCAGAAATCTACTAATACATATTTACCTTTAAAAGAATTTAATGAAACGGGTTTCCCCAAAGTATCTTTTTGTGTGAAATTGATAGCCATTGTTCCTACAGCGCCAACTTTTGCATCTGCAATACCTTTTTCTAATATCCTTGCGAAGGAACCTCTTTTAGCCTCAGGGAGTAATGTATTATAGCGGGCCTCTACATCTGCTAATCCGTTCAATAATGGACTGATAACAAACAAAACAAAAGAGCTTACAGGAGAGCTTCTGCGGGCTTGTGTAAAGTTCGTAGCATTATTAACTACATTTGCTTTTGTGAATTCAAAAGCACGAATGAGTGAATCTCTGCGAGGTTGTGTTTTCTCCGGATTAATAAGGTTTACGAGTTTATTTAACGTATCACGAAGTGGATTAAATGAGTTTTTAAAATCAACATAATCCTGTTCAATAGCTGATCCCTTAATAAGTACAGCACTTAGATTATTAAAATCTCCCTCAATCGTAATAGCATTATTATCCTCCATAAATAGATCGATGGCTTCTTTAAAGCCTACAAAACCTACTTGGAAAATATCCGGTTCGGCCACTTTACCTTTCAATTGAAACTGTCCATTCTTAACCGTATCGGTTGCAATAGTTTTACCGTCTGAACCATTCATCAAAAAAACCAATGTTCCGGATTTAATATTTTGGATATTCCCTTTAATAGAAAATCCTTGCTGAGCCTGCAGTGCGGCTGTTACCAACAATGAGAAGATAATAAAACAATGACGCATAAATTATTTTGAATGTCGTTTACGAAGTATGGCTAAAGCATCTGCTAAAGTATATCCTTTAGCGTTAAGTAAAAGCAAATAATGAAAAAGCAGATCTGCTGCCTCCCCTAAAAAAAGATCTTTATTATCATCTTTTGCTTCAATGACTAATTCAACGGCTTCCTCTCCTACTTTTTGGGCTATTTTATTAATCCCCTTGGCAAACATGGCAGCTACATAAGATTCTGAAGGGGGCACTTGCTTTCTGAGATTAATGATATCTTGTAAGTACAACAAGAAATCTTCGCTATGATTAGGTTCACTCCAGCAAGTATCAGCACCTGTATGGCAGGTTGGTCCTTGTGGGTGTGCTTTTATAAGAAGGGTATCATTATCGCAATCAACAGCAATCGATTTGAGTAATAAAAAATTTCCACTTTCCTCTCCTTTCGTCCACAATCTTTTTTTGGACCTGCTATAAAATGTTATTTTCCCTATTTCCTCCGTTTTTTGTAAGGCGGCTTCATTCATGAAACCAAGCATCAATACCTTATGGGTATCATAGTCTTGGATGATAGCCGGAACCAGTCCATCGGAATATTTTGAAAAATCTACTTTCATATTTCAAAGTTCGGTTATTAAAATCGCATTGAAATACCTTTTTTCTGCAAGTTTCGTTTGAGTTCCGGTATCTCTATCTCTTTAAAATGAAAAATACTGGCAGCCAGTGCTGCATCTGCCTTTGCGGTAAGAAAAACTTCTTCGAAATGCTGTATAGACCCAGCCCCTCCCGATGCAATTACAGGTACGGGCAATGAGGTTGACAAAGCCGCTGTAATATCTAAGGCAAAGCCTTCCTTGGTACCATCATTATTCATTGAAGTAAGTAAAATTTCTCCGGCACCCAAATCAACCCCTTGTTTAGCCCAATCGGTACAAAGGGTTTCTGTTTTTATTTTACCTCCATTTAAATATACATACCAATTATTATCTACTTCTTTTTTAGTATCGATAGCTAATACAATACACTGACTCCCAAACTCCTTGGCCAATGCCTCAATTAAAGAAGGATTTTTAAAGGCCGATGTGTTTACGGAAATTTTGTCGGCGCCATTTTGCAATAAAGTATATACATCTTCTATTGAACTGATACCACCACCAACCGTAAAGGGAATATTGATATGATGGGCAATTTTATTTACTAATGCACTTAGCGTCTTCCTTTTTTCATTGGTAGCAGTGATATCTAAAAAAACCAACTCATCAGCTCCCTGCGATGCATATAAAGCACCTAATTCTACCGGATCCCCGGCATCTCTAATATTTTCAAAGTTGATGCCTTTAACGGTTCTTCCATCTTTAATATCTAAACAGGGTATGATACGTTTGGTGAGCATATGGTGGGATTCGGGTTACGGGTTACGGGTTACGGGTTGGGGTTATTAAAATAGTTTTTTAAGTTGCTCTATGGTTATTCTTCCTTCATAGATTGCCTTTCCAATGATTACTCCTTTACAACCTATATTTTTCAGTTGAATAATATCCTCTATGGAGCTTACACCACCACTGGCTATAAAATGTAGATCCGGAAAATGATTTACAACTTTCTCATACAATGAAACAGCCGGACCCTCCAGTTTTCCATCTTTACTGATATCGGTACAAAAAACTTGTGTAATACCTTTCGAGGTATACTCCGTGATGAAATCAAAAAGATTTATATCGGTTGTTTCTAACCAACCACTCACGGCTATTTTCTCGTCTTTTACGTCTGCCCCCAATAAAAACTTATAAGCCCCATATATATCGATCCAGCTTTTAAAAGTTTCCGGTGATTTTACGGCTAAGCTACCAATGGTGGCAAACGCAGCACCGGCATTGAATACGGTTTCAAGATCAGATTGCTGCTTTATACCACCCCCAAAATCAATACTTAATTTGGTATAACGAGAAATATTTTCAAGTACTTTCCAATTTTTAACGGCCCCTGCCTTAGCTCCATCTAAATCAACCAAATGTAATCGCTGTAGTCCGGCATCTTCAAATTGTTTAGCCACTTCTACAGGATCCTCATTATACACTTTCATTTGTGTATAATCGCCCTGTGTTAGGCGAACACATTTACCATTGATAATATCTATTGCGGGAATGATTTGCATGAGCTAGGTAATAGGTAATAGGTTATAGGTTATAGGTTGTAGGTTATAGGGATAGGAAGTTGGATAATATTTTTTCTCCTGTAAGGGCACTTTTTTCTGGGTGAAATTGTGTGCCATAGAAATTATTTTTATGTAATGCAGCACTATACTCAATTCCATAATTAGCAGTAGCAATAGTATCGACTCCTTTCGCTGCATAATAGCCATGCACAAAATAACAATAGCTATTCGAAGGTATATTGGCAAAAAGTTCTGTTTTAGTTTCATTGATCTGATTCCAGCCGATTTGAGGTACTTTTAGTATGTCACCTGTTGATGTTCGATTCACGAACTGTTTTACGCGTTCACTAAAAATTCCTAAACAATCGGTATCATTTTCTTCACTATAGCTACACATCAACTGCATTCCTAAACAAATACCCAATACCGGCTGTTGTAAAGAAACTATCAGCTTATCTAATGACCTTTCTTTGAGATAACGCATAGCCGAACTAGCTTCCCCTACCCCTGGAAAAATAACTTTATCGGCTGAACTGATTTTCTCAGGATCATAGGTTACTAAGGCAGTAACTCCTATTCTTTCTAACGCATATAATACTGATTGAATATTGCCTGCATTATATTGTATAATAACTAATTCCATTACGAAATAATTGGTTTTAAAAAAGCAGGAACTACCTCATTAATATCTTTCCCGGAACCCAAGGCCTGAATAAAGGCCGACCCTATGATGGCTCCATGCGTATATTCAGCAGCCATTGTAAAGCTGTCTTTATCTTTAATACCAAAACCAACAAGAATAGGGTTATTCAATTTATAGGCAGCCAAGCGTTGTAAATAAGCCGTAACAAATGCTTTATTTGTAGCGGATCCGGTTGTTGCCGATGAAGATACTGCATACAAAAAACCACTACTTAAAGCATCTAATTTTCTAACCCGTTGCTCACTTGTTTCAGGCGTTATTAAAAAAATAAAGTCTAACCCATATTTTTTTATAATAGCTCCATACATTTCTTCAAATTCATATTCCGGCAAATCGGGAAGAATGAGTCCGTCTATACCAACACTAGAAGCCCTTTCACAAAAAGCTTCAAATCCAAATTGTAAAATAGGGTTCATATAACCCATTAGAATGATTCCTGTATTTTGTAATAAATGATTCTCTCTGAAACCGGCCAGTTGTTCAAATAGCTTTTCTATACTCATGCCATTTTCTAACGCTATGGTACTACTTGCCTGTATTATCGGCCCATCTGCCAAGGGATCGCTATAGGGCATACCTAATTCTATAATATCAGCACCATGCGTAGCTAATGATTCCATAATTGGAATAGTAGCTTCTAGTTTGGGGTAGCCTGCGGTGAAGTATACATTTAAAATCTTTTTTTGCTGCTTGAATATGTTATATAAGCGATTACTCATTTTAAAAAGTTACGGGTTTCGAGATACGGGATGAGCGTTGGTTTGATTTCGTTTTTTATTTATAACTTACAATCTAGCCATATAAGTGGAGAGATCCTTATCACCCCTGCCACTTAAACAAATTACTACTTGATCATTTTTATCGAATACGAGTTGGTCTAACGCTGCAAATGCATGTGCCGTTTCTAAAGCAGGGATGATACCTTCTGTTTTGCTAACCATAAAAGCAGCTTCCATAGCTTCTTCATCAGTAGCGCTCACAAAAAGACCTCGGCCCGATGTAAATAAGTGCGCGTGCAATGGCCCGATACCGGGGTAATCTAACCCTGCAGAGATACTATGCGGTTCCACTACTTGTCCATCAGCAGTTTGCATTAACAAACTTTTACTACCATGCAAAATACCCATGGTTCCTAAAGCGGTGGTGGCTGCTGTTTTACCAGACTGTACCCCTTCGCCAGCTGCTTCAACAGCAATTAGTTTTACGCCCTCTTCATTTAGAAAATGATAAAAAGCACCTGCGGCATTACTACCACCACCAACACATGCTATTACATGCGTAGGAAGTGCAAAACCGGTTTTATCTTGTAGTTGCTTCTTAATTTCTTTACTGATCACACTTTGGAAACGCGTTACCATATCGGGGTAAGGATGCGGACCAACAACACTTCCAATGATATAATGGGTATCGTTTGGATGATTAATCCAATCTCGTATGGCTTCGTTCGTAGCGTCTTTGAGTGTTTTACTACCACTGGTGGCAGGTCTTACTTCGGCTCCCAGCATTCGCATACGCGCCACATTTGGTGCCTGGCGCTCAATATCTTTTTCTCCCATATACACAATGCACTGCATACCCTTGAGTGCACATACGGTAGCGGTTGCCACACCATGCTGACCAGCTCCGGTTTCAGCAATTATTCTTGTTTTACCTAATCTACGAGCTAATAAAATTTGTCCAACAGTATTATTGATTTTATGTGCCCCGGTATGACAAAGATCTTCTCTCTTTAAATAGATATTCGTTGTATACTTTTCGCTCAATCTTTCAGCATAGAATAAAGGGGTTGGTCGCCCTACATAATCAGTTAGTAAAGCCTGAAATTCTTGCTGAAAAGAATCCTCTTGCATAATAGTCAAATATTGCTCACGCAATTCAGCAACATTAGCATGTAGCATTTCTGGAATATATGCACCACCGAAATCTCCATAATACCCCTGCTCACTTGGTTTTTGATAATCTGTTAATACACGCATAATCAATTATAATTTAGTTCTAATAATATCAATCCATTACTATTATCTACCTGTTGCACCTGTTTATTATAATTATAGGTTATTTTATACCTATCAAACATATCCATACTATTATCTCCGTTATATACAATATTTTGATTGCCGATAGCTTGTACTATACCATTATAATTATACCGAATCACTAAATTTCCAATCCTATCAACCCTGCCACTATAATCATATTGTACACTCACTTCACCAATCGTGTTTACCCAACCTTGATAATTAAATCCAATTTTTGTACTCCCTATTTGTTCTACTCTTTTTGTAGTACTGTATACAATTGTTCCTTGTGCGTCTGTTTTAATTTCTTTTAACTTACCGGCTTCACTAATAACGATATAAATATTATTGAGTGAAATACGATACGAAGCATGTCCGTTTTGATTGAGATATACATTACTAAGTTGTTGGGCATAAGCAGATGCCATCCAACAGGTAACAAATAATAAAAGATATAGTTTTTTCATCGCGAGAATGCTTTAATAAAATTTTCGATCAAGGCAATATTCTTTATTCCAGGGGCAGTTTCAAATTTGCTGTTCACATCTAAAGCAAATAGGTCTTTAGCAACAGGTGTTTTAGCAAATTGTTGAATGGCAGCTACATCTTCCATGCCGATCCCACCACTTAAAAAAAATGGTTTTTTTATATCTGCTGATGCTAATTTCTCCCAGTTAAATTGTTGACCGGTACCTCCATATCCGGTACCTGCTGTATCAAATAAGAACATATCTGTTGCATCTTGATAATCTTTGATCTTCCACTCAATATCATCATCTTCGCGAATCCTAAATGCCTTGATCACAGAAACATAATTCGATATTTTTTCACAATACCTTGGGGTTTCATCCCCATGTAACTGTACTAAATACAGCCCGCAATCATCAACTGTTTGTAATACTTCATCAGCCTCTTCATTTACAAATACCCCAACCTTATTAATATTTTTCCCCTTCGCTTTCTTAATAGCCATTCTCGGCAAATGCTTGAACACATATCGTGGAGATTTATGGTAAAAGATAAAGCCTCCGAAATCAATACCTAATGCATCCAATTCATTAAATTGATCGACACTGGTTAATCCACATACTTTAATGCGCATACTGCTTTGCTTTTAGTTCATTCATAAAATTGGCAAAAGCAATCGCTGGTGAAGCCTGTTTCATAAAGTATTCTCCCATTAAGAAACCTTTAAAACCGGCTCGCTTTAAAGTTACAACAGTATCAGCACTGTGAATACCACTTTCTGCAACTGTGGGAATATATGCTGGTATTTTTTCAGCCAATCGAATAGAATGATCGAGATTTACACTGAAATCTTTTAGGTTTCGATTGTTAACACCTACCATATCCACTTCATTAGAAATATGTTCAAGTTCCTCCTCATTATGTATTTCAAGTAATACTTCTAAACCAATATCGTGTGCTTGAGAAGCCAAAAATTTAACTTCTTTAGGCGATAAGCAAGCCGCAATTAATAAAATAACGGAAGCACCGGCAACTTTAGCCTCTACAATTTGATAAGGATCGATCATGAAATCTTTTCGAAGCACGGGAATCGGCAGCGGTGTAACTGCCAATAGATCCTTCATAGTACCCCCAAAAAAAGGCTCATCCGTTAACACAGATATACCCGCAGCTCCTTGCTTACAATAAGCACTTGTTACTTCAGTAACCGATGCATTACTATTAATGATTCCTTTGCTTGGCGACTTTCTTTTAAACTCGGCAATGATTCCGCTACTATTGGGATTGATTAAATTCTCTTTTAACGAATAACCATTTTTAGCATTTGCTAATTGCTTACTGAGTTCTTGCAAAGAAACCTGCTTCTTTTGTTCCTCCACCTCTTTCCTCTTCGCAGCAATAATAGTATCTAATATATTCATCATAAAATTATTACTGTAAACTGATTAGTTTTTGTAAACAGTTATAAGCCTTCCCTGATTCCAGGCTTTCTACTGCTGCGGCATACGCATCATCATACTTCGGATATTTTCCAAAACCATATAATGCCATAGCCGCATTAGCTAACACAACAGCATGCTGCGACCAAGACCCTTCTCCTTTAATAATTTTAGCAAACAGTTTAGCTGATGCTTCAACCGTATTACCACCATAGATATCTTCGGCCATTACCATTCTTTTTCCTAGTTGCTCAGGTGTATAAATAGCCTCTCCTTGTTGTGTAATGACTTTGGTGTCATTGGTAAGGGAAATTTCGTCGTACCCATCTAATCCATGAATAATGGTAAATCGGGATTGTGTTTGCTGGAAGAGATAATTATAAATTCTTGCCATTTCTAAATTATAGACACCCACCAGTTGGAAAGCAGGCTTTGCCGGATTTACCATAGGCCCTAACATGTTAAAAAAAGTGCGTACCCCCAGATTTTTCCGAATAGGAGCAACGATCTTTAAAGCAGGATGAAATAATGGAGCATGTAAAAAACAAATATTAGCTTCATCTAATTCTTTTTTTAAGGCTACCGTATCATTCTTGAATCGATATCCTAATTGCTCCATTACATTAGACGCTCCACTAATGGAAGATGCTCCGTAATTACCATGCTTCGTAACTTTTATGCCAGCGCCGGCCACAATAAAGCAGGCAAGCGTAGAAATATTAAAAGTGTTTTTTCCATCGCCACCGGTACCTACGATATCAATAGTTTCCATATCATCCAAAAAAACCGGCACCGCCAACTCCAATAAGGCATCTCTAAAACCTTGTAGTTCTTCGATAGTGATGCTCCGCATTAGAAATACGGTAATGAAAGCGGTTATTTCAGATTCGTTATACGCACCACCCGACATCTGTATCAAAATATCTTTCGCCTGTGTACGGGATAGCGTTTTATGCTCAAATAATTGTTGTAATATCTTCTTCATACATCTTTATTAATAAGTAAGCCAGTTTTTTATAATGGTAGAACCATCGGGTGTTAATACACTTTCCGGATGAAATTGAACACCTTGAATATCATATTCGCGATGTTGTAAGCCCATGATAAATCCATTGTCATCCATAGCAGTTATCGTTAAGCTTTCCGGTAGTGATAGATCGCTTACAACCCAGCTATGATATCGGCCAACAGTTAGTGTTTTTGGCAATCCTTTAAAGAGATAACTATTTTCTTTTTGTGTGATAGGTGTTGCCACGCCATGGTATACCTGTGTAAGATTTATTAATGTACCTCCGAAAGTTTCACCAATGGCTTGATGTCCCAAACATACGCCCAATATAGGTTTTGAGGCTGCATACTCTTTTATTAAAGGCAGTAATAACCCAGCTTCACCGGGAATACCCGGACCGGGAGATAATACAATTTTATCAAACTCTTTTACCATCTCTAACGCTATTTCATCATTGCGCTTAACAGTAACAGCAATACCCGGTTCTTTGGCAATTAAATGAACCAAATTATAGGTAAATGAATCGTAATTATCGAATACTAGTATTTTCATATGTTACCCGTTGATAGATTGTGCTGCAAAAGCAGCCTTCTTCAAAGCCCCTAATTTGTTATTTACTTCTTGCAATTCTAATTCAGGCTTGCTGGCAGCAACAACACCGGCACCTGCCTGACAAATCAAAGTGTTATTCTTGCTAAGGAAAGTACGGATCATGATAGCATGATTAAAGTTGCCATTGAATCCTACGAAACCTATAGCTCCGCCATAAAATCCACGCGCAGATGACTCATATTTATCTATCAATTCCATTGCTTTTATTTTCGGTGCTCCACTTAAGGTGCCTGCCGGAAATGTTTTAGCCAATAATTCAAAAGGATTATGATTTGGCTTTACAACTCCAGTTACTTCACTTACCAAATGAATAACATGACTATAATAATGTACTTGACGATAATGGCTTACGGTAACATCATCACAAACCCTACTCAAATCGTTTCTA
>JAIEQT010000004.1 GCA_019747455.1 Chitinophagaceae bacterium
AGCAATGGTTTTATAATCCAAATGATCCAATGATCGTGTGAGATAAATAAATAGTCGATTATGGGAATATCGCTCACGGTATATACATCTGTTCCCGTAAACGCTTTTACGTTATACGGAAGAGGAGAAGCCGAACCACTGAGCACCGGATCAACTAAAATCTTCTTACCATCTATTTGCATAAAATAGGATGAATGGCCAAACCAAACAAATACTTGCTCATCGGCCCCGATATTAAAAAGATCAATCTTCTTACTAGGTAGTGCAACGGGTGGTATACTATGTTTTTCTTTTAGGAAGAAAAAATCTTTCATCACTTTAAAATACCCCACACCTTCTGCTAAATCAGGTGTATGATGAAGATTTTGAAATTTACCCTCTCTGTAATTTTTAGATGCCTGTATTCGAAGAAATAACGCTTTTTTAGGCAAACTCCCAAACATATCACTATTCAACCACAGGGTAATCAATCCTGCGATAACCAATAACCAAATCAATATCATCATTTTTTAAAATTTTGTATCGATGATATACGGTAACATCGTACGCCATGTAGGCCAATCGTGATTAATATCGCTACCCCATACATCCAGATCATACCAAATACCTTTATTATAAAGTATTCCGGCAAATCTTCTGGAAGCTTCCGGATCTTCGTAGCTGCCGCTACCTGTATAAATATGAATATGATGGCTGGCCCTTATTTTTTCCAAATACCAATGATCGCTCAGATTAGGTAAATAATGTTCCGGACTATTATAGTACACTTGCTCATCAAAGAAACCTTTCGTGTATTCCATCAAATTGTAAACCCCGCTCATACTTATAGCCCCATTAATAATATCCGGGCGTTTTAAAAATAAATTCATAGCATGTAAAGCACCAAATGAAGCGCCACAGGTATAAATCATTATTTCATTGCTGGTACTGTTTCTGATAAAAGGAACTACTTCATTGAATACATATTCGTTGAATTGATTATGCCGAATAGCTTTATGTTCAGGAAGCATGTCATTATTCATCCAGCTTTCCTTATTCATACTATCAATACTAAATACCCTCAGTTTACCCGCTTCAATATGTGGGGCTAAAGCATCAATTAATTGAAAGCGCTCATACTCTAAATAATCAGCAGCGGCAGTAGGTATTAATAATAATGCAAAACCATAATGTCCATATGAGGCAATAGGCATGTCTTTATTCAAAGCCGGACTAAACCACGACGTAATTTGTTTATTCATACTTTACTGTATACAAGCTTTTTTAATTTCTTTCCAAAGATCTCTATAACATTGCGCGGCATAACTGCTTGGGGCAAATGTTTCGAGTGGTGCTTCATGCACACCCATTTTTTCAACATCACTTAAATAAGGAATATAATTTTTGAAGAAGAGTTTATGACTATAAAAATCATTGATCACTTCGTGGTGCAAATTTTTACGATGATCTACCATGCTGAAAAAGCATTTAATCTTCGATGTATCCGCATCATTCTCTTTAAAATATTGCAGCACCGCTTCATAAGAGCGAATAGAGAGTGTAGTGGGGATATTTGGCATCAATACCCAATCGGCGCCGGCAAATATTGCATCATGTAATACAGAAATTCCCGGCGGACAATCGAGTACAACTATATCATATTCTTTTTTTACAGCCGAAAGCAGTGAAGCAATTTTTCTTTTCGATTGCTTCATATCACTCAACAACACATCGGCTTGCCTGGCACTCATATCGGCTGCAATAATATCGAGGTTTTCATAAGCCGTGTTTTGAATGGCATCGGCAATATCAAGTTCGTTGCTTAATATTTTTTTGGCTTCATTTTTTGATTGAGCAACTGCACCAAAATAGAAAGACGAGGAGCCCTGTGGGTCGAGGTCCCATACCAAGGTTTTGTATCCCTCTTTTGCCGAGAGGTAGGCAAAGTTTACCGAGGCTGCCGTTTTTCCAACGCCGCCTTTGAGATTGTAGAAGGCTAAGGTTACCATAGTATCCGAAGATACTCGTTTTGGCGGAAAAATGGGCAAAACAGCCTATTTAACCGCTTCTCTAAGCCCTTCATAAATCATGGCCATCGCCAAAGTGTCTAATTCACAATAGCGGAGTAGGGCTTTTTGAATATTTTTCGATTCTTCCTCACTTATATGGGAGAATTGTAATAAGGAATAAGCCGCCATGGCTGCTCCACCTTCTTTGATCTCCGCTTCGGAATCGCTTAACAATTCGAGGTCTAATAAACCATCCTCCTGGGCTGAAAAAACCGGCGGGAGGCTGCTGTATGGGTCTTTTACCCTGTTGCCCATGTATTCCACCCATTGTTTAGAGATAAAATTGTTGCTGGGCATTTGCGCGGTTCCATAAATTGGTTGACTGTACTTTTCTTTCAAATATCTACTAGTATTGAGCATCGCCGGAAGTACGGCTTTAATAGAATTCGATCCATTGGTAAGCGGGTGGTAGTAATATCTTTTGATTACTTCGCAGAGGTCAACCATATTCCTATACCCCTCCCAAGCCGCTTGTTTGTTTTTTGTAATAGACTGAATAAAATCCATCAAAGCTACTTTATCGGGCTCGTTACTTTCTTGTAATTGCTTATAAATTTGAAGTAATACCGAATTTTCGTGGGTAGCATATCGGAAGATAGTTCCTTTATCGTTCGTTAAGGCATTTTTGAGTGTACGTACAAATTCGAAATTGGGGAAAACACCTTTTTGGGTATTGATCCATTCTGTTTTATGCACTACAGTTCCATCTGCTTCGATTAGATGATGTGAAAATTGAAAAGCTACCGTTTCATAAGGCCGCATACCCGCATAAAAAGGAAGTGCAACCACGGAAGTTTCAAAATCAATCATGTGTAAAGGATAGTTCCACTGCCTCATTTCTTGTAGTAAATCATTTACCAATACATAGGGCTTGGTGTCTTTATTTTTATACTTGGTTACCTGTTGTTCTTTCCTTTCTGTTGTGCTCATTCCACTTGCAGGAGCCATTTCCTTTTTAGATGCATAATCGGCTCTATCTAAATCTTCTAAAAAGTATTTACCAATGGCTATGCAATTATCAACGCCTCTAAAGTTGGAAAGATCCCATATCATTGCTTTTTTAAAATCCATATCCTCAAAGCCCGCCTTGCTTCTCCAACATTCCTCAAATCCACTTTTAAGGTCTGGGGCAGAAGTTGGGGTAAGATAAAACATACAATCCTTACAATGCTTACCAATAGGCGTATCCAGCCTTTCGTTATTCGTTAAGGATCTTACAAAGGTGCTGACCATATCAGCAAAACTTCCTTGCTCGTAACTGTCGGATAATATTTCATTTACTTCGGGTGCTACATTAAAAGGGGTGAGAATAGGTGTACCCCAATCGTTATTCGCTAACCGTTGCTGATCGGTGATTTCAATGGTATGGTTTTGCGGATTAAAATAAAAACATTGGTTCAGTCCGTTAATGGTGCAAGTCACCGATTTATCGGCGAGCATTAAATAGGGTTCAAGAATTAATCCTGTTAATCCGTACTTTTCTAAAGCTTGTTTAGCCACCCAATATTGAAAAGCAATATCTTCTAAATAACGACGCCAAGCGGGTACTATTTCGTTTTTAGTATTTTGAAAGCTATCTTCATTTCTATTGAAAGATTTTGCTTTTACTTCTATGAGTTGAATGATATTGCCTTTCTTCACTACAATATCTGTGCGCACAAAGCAACGCTCGAACATAAAAGCCGCTTCGAAAATGATGGCATTTTTTTGTTGAAGCAGTTCAAGTGTTTTATTAGCTGCTGCAGCATGATCCATTTTGGGAATAAGCACCCCATCCGGATAATAACACTGTGCCAACGTTCCCACCTGAAAGCCTCCCTTAGCCAATTCCGCCAAAAACCGATCGCTTGCATCTTGATTAGCATATTCTGCATTCGTGCTATAATACAGTTGTGCAGTACAATTACGAGCAATTTTAAATTTTGATTTAGTGAGGAAGGGCATTGGTAGGTTTATAGGGGGTATAAATTTTATAGGGTTGTTCACGTTAAGGCGACACAGTAATACCAATAAATATTTGGAGCTACACCAACAGGGATTAAAGGGTTATTATTAAAAAGGTATTGATGATTCATCTGTGTAAATGCAATACGTCGTTCGATGGAATTCTGTAATTTTTCGTCTTTAATAATTAGAATAGAATATGCTTCATCAGGTCTGATCATTTGATCATGATACTTGAAATCGTTCTGGGTATAGACATTTAATTTGTCTAAGTCGTTTTGAGTCGCTTCAACATCAGCATTTCCGAATGATCTTATTATATAAAATTTAAGTTCAATTACAAATTTTTTTTCTATATCATTTTCAAGATAAGACCCATAAATATCGGGAAGCAATTTTTTCCTTTGACCATCATCTGAAGTATAACTGAAAACAGGTTCTAGAAAAAGCTTCATGTTTAGGTATCCGAAGTTGCTCCGAAGTTGCTCAGCTAATATAAACTGCGCCCCAGCCTCCATTTGATAAAATATAGCAGTATCATTGATAACTTCGTTTATCACTCCCGCAATACAGCCATTTAATTGTAGCATAAAATTTGAGTTTAGTTCCTATTATGGGGATTCAAAAACTGAGTAACGGTTTGACCACTTTTCCCAATACACCACAAAAGTTTATCTTGAAGCCGACAAGTTCTTAAAGCAACTATGTCTTGTTCATCAAAAAACGCCTGAATATTCAAATCTTGCTCAATAATTTCTGCATTATTAGTAAGCTGATGTAGCAATTCATTATCAATTTCAAGAATTTGCTGAACATTTGGTTGGCGTAAGTTTTCAAAAAAATCCTGATAACCAATTACTTCGGTTTCTCCATACCCTAACGCCTTCTTGCTATGTCTATCATATAAAATAATATTCGATGGGAATTTTAGGAACGCTATCTTGGAATATAGTGATGGGTTCGCTCCGTTTGCTAGCCACGCAGGTGCTATAATATCTGCCAAGCTATCTACGATACTAGGGATAAATTTAATATTATCATTTTGATACCATTCAACGACTGCATCTAGAAATTGAAGTCTATGTGCTAATAGTGAGCGTCTGGCAACTCCAATGTATCGAATCCATTTTTCAATATTATCTCTTCGATTTGTGAGATTATTTAAATTAAGCCTATCAGTTTTTAAATACTGTAACTCTATCTTATACTTTGCACAAAACTCACCAATGGCTTGTACGTGAATTGAATTCATAATCTTAGTTTTCTTTATTAAACAATATTTCTCGGTAATTGGTTGCAAAACGTTTTTTCAATTGCTCTTCATCCATACCCGTATGTTCTTTGAGTAGTTTAGCGATTTGTGGTTTATGTAATATAGGTTTATCTGCCAAATACCTCGCCAAAATTTTGAGAAAATTGATATTATCCAATAATACATTTTTTGCTATGTCAACCGCTTCCTGCATAAGATTTTCTACTTCAGCATCTGCTAGGAAATTATTATCATAACTTCCGTCGATACCAATCGAACTAGGTGCTAATACTTTAGTATTCATCGAGCCAAGTCCATTACGCTTCACCATCGAAATCAAAATTGCAGTTGCATTTGTAATATCAGACGAACTGCCCATGGAAACCAAATCATGATTACCAAATACAAGTCTCTCTGCTTCTCTACCTGCCATGTAACAAGCTACATGATACAATTCTCTTTTTCTGTTCCAAACATATCTATCACTCATCGACATCAGATTGAACCCGCCACCATCACTGCTCTTAGCACTAATTTTATCGGGTAATGCACCTAATAAAAATATGAAAGCAACCGTATGCCCCGCTTCATGAACCGCAATAGAAGCTTGCAAATCGTCGGGGATAGATTTTAGTAATGGCGCTAATTGTAATAAAGCTTTTTGTTTCAAAAAAAGTAATAATTTTCCTTCACCAGTATAGAGTGAAATTTTGTAGTATCCTCTTGCATAGGCAATATCCACACGCTTTGTATTGGGATACTCAATAGCAATTATTGCTGGAATAGCTGCTATTAATGGTGTTACAATTTTTTGAATGGTTGAATATACTGGCCTAGTGCCTTGGGTTGGATATACCCCTTCTTTATAAATTAAGGTATAGATAGAGGGATCAAAACGGAGGGTATACCCAAAATTAGTAGCTGATTTTTCGATGATTTGCGACAATTCTTTGATAATGATCCCTTTGTATGCCGCCGATCGAAGTGAAGGATATATGATGTGATTGTTGCCCAATCTTGCGATTTGCTCATTTCGAAATCGGAATTGTAATGCTTCTTTAATCTCTTTTACTGTAATCCGTTTACAAATTCTATGAAAATGATCAGCACTTATATCTGCTCCGGCATATTGGTGGCAACTATACGCCTCGTCTAAATTTCCTAAAATAAAAATTAGATATTGCTGGCAATCTAATTCGCTGTTTAATCGAATCTCCTGTAGCAAATCGTTAATAAACTCAATTGATTCTATACCATTTTTCGTCAAGAACTCATCTCGAAACGCCATAGCATGTGGATACCTATAGCGAATTAAACTAAACAAGTGATTTTCTATTTCCTCCGTAACAAACCTTTTCAATTTTGTGTGCTCCGTATCGAGTTTTGTCTCAACTTCAGTCGAATCATATTCATATTCATCGGGAACCCTATGCCAGCTCGTATGTAAGTCAAGTAGCTGACACATTTTATTAAAATATAATTTTTTCCCAACTACCATTCCATGCTCAACTTCAACCCCGTTATCCAACATATGCTGTAGCATTTTTACCCGACGCTCTATAGAAGCTGTTTCTTCAAAAGGATTATATATTTGAATTTTGCCTGTATCAAATAGCTTCCAAATACTTGAATCACTCTTAGAATCCCCTTTCTCCTTCTTTTGTTTTAAAGTGTAAGCATGTTGAAATTCGTCTAACGCTAAAACAAGTGGATATGGCCCACCTCGTTTAATATAGTTACGCATAAATAAAGCAACATTGCCCTCTCCTTTTTTGGCTTTTGTCATATCGATTTCAAAGAAGTCTTCGCGAAACTCCAGCAGCTCAACTAACCTTTTCACCAAACTCGTTTTACCCACCCCGGTAAGTCCCCATAGATTAATAATCACGGGTCGTTCTTGTAAATGCGGATACAAATACCAAGGCGTAATTAGGCTGATGATATTATCGATAATATCATCTAAATCAAAAAATTCTTGTTTTAGGGTTGCGGCAATTTGATTCAGCTTTTCTTTTTTTGCTGCTGCTACTTGTGGGTCGATAGAGATAGACATATTGTTCTTCTTTAATGAAAAACAAAACTACTACCCACCCTACGCCAAAACTTGGCGTACCTTATTTATATTTTTGAGAAGCAATTTTCAATTTACTCGTTATTTTCTTTCGAAAGCCAGCCGGGGCAATCACTTCAAGCGATTCTCCCCATTTTAAAATTTGTTGTATCAGTTCCCGATTTTCCTTTACAGTATAGGTAAATTCGGTTGAACCATCCGCATGTATTCGAGTTTGCTTTTGAGATTGATGCAGGGGTAATGAGCGAAAATAGCCCGCTTGAAGTGCATCTACTTTCAATACTAGATTCATAGTGCTTGCTGCAGAAAAATCTAAGCCTACTACATCTTCAAATAATATATCGTAAGGGAATAGCTTATCGGGCTTAAAGCTTTTCTTGCCAACCGTTAACGCTGTTATTCTATCTATTCCGTAAATCCAAATCTTGTCATCATTCATTTGCTTACCTACCAAGTACCACATATACTGGTGCTCTTTAAGCATATAGGGTTGCAGGGTAATAACGATTGGTGTACTTCTATGGAACGACTGGTGCTGAAAGCTAATCACTTTATGTGCCTTTATTGCTTCGTACAGTTGAGGTAATAAATCTATTCCTTTAAATTGCCTATCGGCACCTACTTGTACAATCTTTCTTTCATCTACACTTGCATTCATTAATGATTGATAAAAACTCGCTTCTTGAGCTGCTTTAAATAAATTGATTAAGCGTACATAATCTGTGTTCATTAAATTTTCAAGTGTATATTTATTAGCACTTGGATTGTATTCAATTTCAAACCCAAAATCATGCCTTATGGATTCTAACAAACGAGAAAAGGTTCGTTTTGAAATAGTAAAGCCTTTGTCTTGTAATTGCTCAATTAAATATTGTCCGTTTCTAGGCTTTGATTGAAGTGCCCCCAATACAATTAAATACTGCTGAATTTTTCCTTGCACCGACATACCACAAATTACACCAAAGCGCCCAATAACAAGCAGCCCGCTACGATGAACGGGGAGGGAATTTTATTAAGGCGAAGGAGGAAAAAAGTACCCGATACAATGGCTATATCCCAATATGCATGGGGGTTTCCGTCGAAAAGAGAAAATACAATATTGTCTTTTATTAAATACGCCGTGGCACCGGTCATAATACCTACCACCGCGGCATTGATGCCCTCCAAACTCCTATAAATAACTGCATATTTTTTGAGGTTATGCCACACCGGAAAAAAGAATAGTACCAATAATACACTGGGTAAAAAAATAGCTACTGCCCCTAGCACACAGCCCCATAATTGCCGCCATGCACCCTCACTTCGCAACGCCATGCCACCCGTAAATGCCCCTATCGAAAACACAGGACCGGGTATCGCACGCACCATCCCGGAACCGGTAAGAAATGCTTCTTTATCAATCTTCAATACATCTCGCTTATTGTTTTGGATTTGTTTTGTTTCAGGTCGGGTTACATATTGCTCATACATCAAGGGCATTAATACATCACCTCCGCCAAAAACCAAACTGCCAAAACGATAATTATTTTCAAAAACATTGTACGCTTTTCTGTTCGTCCAATTTTGCTTAGTCGCCGTTTCCGATAAATATCCCGCGATACCGAACAACATAAAAAAAATGAGCAGGTTACCCCATTTTATTTTTTTTGGTTTGATGTCTACTTGCGGAATACGTTTGTCACTAAAATTGGTAGCGATACCCGATAAAATAATCAGCCCCGGAAAAACCCAAGGTGTTTTAAACGCTAAAAAAGTAGTAAGCGTAGCTATAACCATTATCACCCTTGTAATCGTATTGTGTACTGCTAAAGGAAAAGTTCTAAAACTCGAATACGCAATAAAACCTATTGCCATCGGCTGAATAAATTGAAAGACAGCAACCTTTTTTTGTACATCAGCAAAATAATCGAGCAAGAAAGATAAACCCGCCATGAGTGTACAAGCTGGTAATATCCAAATCAATAAAGTGAGTAACGCGAGCGGAATACCACCACGTTTATAGCCAATCAGGGTAAGGGTTTGGGTAGAAGAAGCACCCGGCAATAACTGACAAAATCCATTATACTCCACCAACTCTGCCTCAGTTACATCTTTGCGTTCCACCACAAATGTTTTCATCATCATCCCTATATGCCCTTGCGGCCCACCAAATGCCGTTACACTGTGCAATAACACAGCACGCAAAAAGGGTATGTGGCGGATGAGCAGCATATTGTGAATCTTCAATGATCAATCTTCAATCTTCAATAAAACAGATTGAAGATTCCAGATTGAAGATTTATACCTTATTTCTTCAGCCCTATTTCCCTCAACCTTTCATCTAAATATTCTCCAGCCGTTGCATCGGGGTAGGCTTTTGGATGATCGGCATCAATACAACTCTCTAAACAAGCCAAACTCATTTCACTACGTGGGTGTAAAAAGAAAGGCATCGAAAATCTACTGGTATGCCATAGTTCACGAGCAGGGTTTACTACGCGGTGTGTAGTGCTGCGCAGTTTATTGTTGGTGAGTCGTTGCAACATATCGCCCACATTCACCACAATTTGTTCGGGTAGTGAAGTTACATTTACCCAGTCGCCTTGTTTGGTAAGGATCTGCAACCCATCGGCCGATGCACCTACCAATAAAGTAATGAGGTTAATATCTTCATGTTGTTCTGCACGAATCGCACTCTTAGGTTCATTCGTTATAGGCGGGTAATGAATACAACGCAAGATTGAATTGCCATTGTGTACGAATGCATCAAAATAATGTTCATCTAAATTCAAATAGAGCGCAATGGCTTGTAGCAAGGCTTTCCCGCTTTTTTCAAAATTGCGATAGGCATTGAATATCGTTTCATTAAACGGAGCTATTTCGCCTACTTGCACATTATCCGGATACTCCGATTGTATTGGGTCATTGTCTTCTACTGTTTGTCCGTATTGAAAAAACTCTTTCAGATCCGGCGCATCACTTCCCTTTGCATGTTCTCTACCAAAAGAAGTGTAGCCTCTTTGCCCCGCAAGACCCGGAATTTCGTAATTCAATTTTTTTTCTAGCGGAAGCGAGAAAAATTGTTGCACATATTCGTATTGATGAGCAATGAGTTCATCGGGAACACCGTGGTTCTTCACTGCAACGAACCCCACTTCTTCGTATGCTTGTCCCAAAGCTTGAACAAAAGCTGCTTTTTGCGCAGCGCTGCCGCTTGTAAAGTCGGCTAAATCTACCACAGGTATGGCCATAGCAATAGTTTTAAGGGAATTAAAGTACAAAATTAAAAATAAAAAAGCATGATGCGCTCATTACATCATGCTACTATTGGGAGAAAAGGGGGATTATGTTCAGGGTTTTGTAACCCGTATTGCTTGTACAAAACGATTGCCATCAAAGGCATTCACGATGTATTGTCCGCTTTGCCAATTTTCAATTTCCACTACTATTTGTTGGTAGCCCTTATCGATTGTCGTTACAATTGTATCTAGGAATTTACCTTCTGCATCCAAAATCTTGAGTACCAGTTTACCCGCTTCATTAGCCAAAACAGATAGTAGTCCGAATTGTTTTGCCGGGTTAGGCTGAAGGAATTTAATATGCATGGCCGGTGATTTACACGATGTATGTTGCAAAACCAGTGCCAGTTTTTGTTAAAGGGTGTAGAAGGTTGGGAATTAAAGACCATAGACCGTGGACGATAGACGATAGCAGGAATGAATAAGCAAAGATTTGGGAGGAAATTCCAAGAAAGGGAAGCCCTACTTCACCACCGCATACTTCTTAATCCCGTTAATCAACATCTCATCCATAACATCCACCAAGTTTTTATAGGTGGCGTCGGCAGTTGGTTTAATGAGCACAACCATATCATCATTCGAGCCATTTGCCAATCGAATCGATTTTAATTTATTCAATAATATATTCCGTAGCCCGTCTTTATCATAAGTAGTCGTGGCAATTGTTTTTGCATCCATTCCAAAATAATACTCGATCTGATTATTTTCTTTTAGCAACAGTGAAATGGTTTTGCTTTCAGCCGCTAACGTTGGATTTGTAGTGTCCCGATCATCGGGGGTAATAAAACGCATGGCCGTTGGCTGGCTCATTGTGGTGGTAAAAATGAAAAAGGTGATCAGCAAAAAACCAAGGTCAACCATGGGTGTAAGGTCAACGCGGGTTGATAATTTTTTCCCTCGTTTCACCCCTTTGTGTTTGCTGGTAGAGGATTCGTGTACTTCTGCCATAACATATCGTTTCTTATATGATGCAGAATATTGCTATTTACATACGCTCAGGGCGACACATGCTCAGCCCTCCACCTCTATCGTCCATGGTCTATGGTCTATGGTCTATGGTCTAATTCCCATACACGCTCAAAAACTTGATACGCATAATTTTCAACTGCTCCCAATTATAATCGTATTCGGCTAACTCTTCCTGCGCCACTTGTAAGGATGAAGTTTCGCAACTTTTAAAATATTCAATGATCTCTTCCTGGTCTTCTTCATCTAACCATTCA
>JAIEQT010000564.1 GCA_019747455.1 Chitinophagaceae bacterium
TTTTCCATTATGAATTAGATCGAATTAAATGATAGTGAAATAACACGCAATTTGCTCTAATTCAACGAGCAATGATTAGGTATAAATACCTAATTGTTACCGTCATTTCACGGTTTTTCACACTAAATGTAATTGAAAAAATAGGGGGGTATTGGCAATTAGTACTTAGTATAATTACTTGATTTTAAAACTACCACTTCGGAATCTTTAAATCCTTCACTAAATCTTCTACTTCCATATCTAACCCTTGTGCTAGCGCTACAAGCGTTGAAAAAGCAAAGTTCACTTTCGCCTTTTCAATTCTTTGTACCTGGCTATACTCTAAATCTGCTGCAGCAGCCAACTGCCGTATGCTTAACCCTTTTTCTACTCTCAACTTAATTAGCCTTTCTGCAAAACGAATCAAAATTTTTTCCTTATAGCTCATTAGCCAACAAGGTCAATGGAATGATAATTAAAATTGACGTACATTTATATATCACGCTAATAAACTATGAAAGCATTCAAACCATTCAACAAGCAGGCCTATCGCTGTTCTGCGAAAGTGAAGTCGCTGATTCTTCACTACTTATTAATGCAACTCCTAAAAAATAAAAAAGACATACGGCTATAAAATAGTTTCTGCAAAAGCAAGCGCCCGTTTCTCTGCCCAGCTATACGCGCTTCCTTGTTCTCTAAACCCACAATGTCCGCCATTAACAGGCATTTCCAAAAAAATCTGTGGGTTATTGGTAGCGGCTTCAATAGGCATACAAACAGGCAATAAAAATGGATCGTTTTGCGCTTGTACTATAAGGGAAGGTATTTTGATTTGATGCAGCAAGGGACCAACACTTGCCCTTTCATAAAAATCGAACGCATCTGCAAATCCATGTAGTGGTGCCGTATAGCGATTGTCAAACTCAATAAAACTACGAATAGCATCATAATTACTAGCATCAATCAACGTTGGGTAAAGGGCTGCTTTTCCTTTAATTTTCTTCCCGAGTTTACGTAAAAATCGATTCAAATAAATCGCATTTGCTTTTGTAGCTAAAGCATCAACGCTACCCTTTAAACTACAGGGTACTGAAAAACTGATAGTAGCTTTTACTTCACTGGGAACATCTTCGGGGAACTCAGCAACAGCGCGAAGTGTTAAACTACCCCCCATACTAAATCCTACCAATACAATTTTTTTATACCCATACAGTTGAATTGCGTGTTGAATAACTGCACGCAAATCATTGGCATCTCCATGATGATAAAATCTTGGTAATCGATTCAATTCACCACCACAGCTTCTGCAATTCCATCCAAGCGCATCATACCCATTAGCTGTAAATAATTGGGCAACACCTGTTACATAATGACGCGAAGAATCGCCCTCCAAGCCATGGGTAATAATAACTAATTTATCCACCTTTTTTTTCGCTGTACTCCAATCAAGGTCTATAAAATCTCCGTCGGATAGTTCGAGTCGCTCTCGTTTAGCATATGTAAAATTAACTTTTCGAAATATACTTGGCAGAATACTTTGTAAGTGTCCGTTCCATTGCCAAAAAGGCGCTTTAAAAACAGGTTGTGCTAAAACAGGCATAATTCAATTTCAGTACAAAGGTATTGAATAGAGATTTGTTTTATCTTCAATACATGACTGCCGGCAAATACCTAAAATATTTTAACGTATTATCTTTTTTTGATACAAAAAGAACGCGTGATATTTTTAAAGTGAATCCTACGGCCGAAGCTATTAGAGAGGATGCCATTAAAACCCAGATTACTGTTTTCGATTATAATAGTAATACGGTTAATGAATATAATTTTGAAGAGGTACAAACCTGCAGCAATTTTAAAAACAATAACAATATCAGTTGGATCAATATAGATGGTATCCGAAAAAAAGATATTGAAGCCATTTGTAATCAATTCGGTGTTCACTATTTAATTATTGAAGATATATTGAGTGTTGGACAAAGACCTAAAATGGACGAGCTGGATCCGGTTCTTTTTGGTTTACTTAATATGCTTTACTTCAATCCACAAAGCGGCGCCGTTGAAACAGAGCAAATAAGTATTGTGCTCGGAAAAGATTTTGTTTTGTCTTTTCAGGAAGATGCAACGCGTGATGTGTTTAATCCTATTCGGGAGAAATTACGCATACAGGGGAGTAAGTTACGAACCAATGGAGCAGATTATTTATGCTATGCGCTTATTGATATGATTGTAGATCACTACTATGTAGTAATGGAAAAAATCGGAGAACGAATAGAGTTCTTAGAAGATAGAATTGTAAGAAGTAGCAATAAAAGATCGCTTGCAGAAATCAACGCTTTACGAAAAGAGCTGATTGTTTTAAAGCGAAATGTGAGTCCGGTAAGAGAACTCGTTAATGGTTTTATCAGAAGTGATAGTGACTTACTGGAAGATAAAACTACAAAATACTTTAAGGATGTTTATGATCATATCGTACAGGCCAACGATATGGCAGAAAACTATCGAGACATGATGATTAACCTTCAAGATTTATATCTGAGTAATGTTAATTTAAAGATGAATGAAGTAATGAAAGTGATGGCCGTAGTAACCTGCCTTTTAGCTCCTGCAACTGTTATCGGGGGCATTTTTGGGATGAACTTTGATAAGTTACCGTACATACACAACGAAAATGGATTTTATATTGCCGCCTTTCTAATGCTATTTATTCCGCTTGTAATGATTCTACTTTTTAGAAAAAGAGGATGGTTCTAGCCATCCCCTTTTTTTATATTAAATGGACACTTGTTTCCATTTCCCTTTTTTAAATAAGATCATTCCTGTGATGGCAATACCTGTTTCTGCTATAACGATAGCTAAAAAAATACCTAGTTCGCCAATTTGAAATGTATTCGCTAATAAATACGCCAATGGTATTTGAAAAATCCAAAACCAGAAGAAGTTAATCCAAGAAGGTGTTTTACTATCGCCCGCACCATTAAATGCATTAATCATTACCATGCCAACACCATAAAATAAATAGCCGCAACTGATCACTCTCAATGCTAAAGAACCTGTTTTAACAACTGCCGGAGTATTATTCATTAAACCCACGAAAAAAGGAGCCGCAATAATAAACAGTAATGATACGGTAGCCATAAAAATGGCATTATATTTTGCTGTTTTCCAAACAGACGCTTCTGCTCTTTCAGGTTGCTTGGCTCCTAGGTTTTGTCCAACTAAAGTAGCTGCCGCATTACTCATTCCCCAAGCAGGCATCAGGAAGAAAATAATTAACCTGATAGAAATGGTATAGCCGGCCATAGCTTCGCTACCAAAACCCGCTATCATCCTGGCTAAAAAAACCCAGCTTGCCGATCCGATTAAAAACTGAAGCGTAGCTGTAGAAGCAATACTAGTCAAGGATTTCAACACCTCCCAAACAGGTGTAAAGTGTTTAATAGTTATTTTAATAATTCCTTTGCCTTTAAATAAGTAATACAATTGATAACATACACCAATACTTCTTCCGGTAGTAGTGGCCATAGCGGCACCGGTTAATCCAAAATAATGAATACAAATAGGACAAAGGATAATATTACATATATTAGCCAACCACAAACTACGCATAGCAATTGCTGCATTACCCGCACCTCTAAAAATACCGTTGATTAAAAACAACAGCATGATCACGATATTGGCAGTAAGCATTGTTTTGGTATACGTAGCCCCTTCTTCTATAATGCCGGCTGTTGCCCCCATTAGCTGTAAAATATCGGATGCAAAAAATAAGCCTATTATGCTAATAAGCACACTTATACTGCCTGCCAGTAAAAGTGATTGAACCCCCGCTTCAGAAGCTGCTTCATGATTTTTTTCGCCTACGCGCCGAGCTACCATAGCTGTGGCAGCCATACTAATACCAATAGCAACGGAATAAACCAAGGTTAGTACAGATTCTGTTAAACCAACCGTGGCTGTAGCATTAGCCCCTAATTTACCTACAAAGAAGATATCTACTACAGCAAATACCGATTCCATACACATTTCAAGTATCATGGGTACGGCCAACATAAAAATAGCTTTGCGCATACTACCCGATGTGTAGTCTATTCCTTCGCTACTAAGCGAAGTTTTAAAAAGGGTATAAATATTTTTAATGCCCTTATTCAACGAATAAGCAGTCATATATAAATAAAATTAAAGATTAGAAATTAAGAATTAAAAATACTTGCTGATACACAGCTTAAGCAAAGATGCTCATAAAATAAGAATTCGTAAACAGATACTGTACTGCTTTATTGGCAGTTACGTTTCAGTAAAAAAAGTAAATTAATTTCTTTTGAGCGACTTTTCTACGATTATCGAATACAAATCGTTAGGATTAAACGGTTTTGTAATGCATCCATTCATACCCGCTTCAAAAGCTTTCCCTTGTATATCTGGTGTTATTATAGAAGCTGTTAGCGCAATAATAGGAAGTTCGTTGTTAAACTTACGAATTTCATGAGTGGCTGTATAGCCATCCATAACAGGCATCTGGATATCCATCAATACCAAGTCGTAATCATTTGCGCTTACCTTTTCTACCGCCAATGCTCCGTTTTCTGCATGATCTACTGTAGCATGCCAATTTCTTAGCATTCGTTGTGCCACCATTACATTAAACTCAACATCTTCTACTAAAAGTATACGTGTACCAGACAAGTCGAACTTAAGATCGCCGCTATGCTTAGCCTCTTCTCTAATTTCAGTACTACTTTTTTTAAAGGCAAGGGTGAAGAAAAAACGAGAGCCAACTCCGGGCTCACTTTCAATAAAAATATCAGTCCCTTGTAATTGTAATAGTCTTCTGATAATAGTTAGTCCTAACCCTGACCCACCAAATTCACGCGTGATATTATTATTAGCTTGTGTAAATCTTTCGAAAATCAATTCTTGTTTTTCTTTTGGAATACCAATACCCGTATCCTCGATTGAAAATCCTAGTGCCAAATCGGTTTTGTACATTTCCTTTAACTCTACTCGGATAGTGATCGTTCCATCTTTAGTGAACTTAACAGCATTAGAAACCAAGTTATTGAGGATTTGCCCGAGCCGTACATCATCTCCTACTACAAATTCTGGAATATCATCATCATAAATAACTTTAATCAGATTTCCTCTCTCTTCAGCTTTTACGCGATTAGCCATTTTAATATTCTTTAAAAAATGAAGAATATTAATGTTTCTGTCAGCGAAAATAATTTTACCCTCTTCTAATTTGCTATAATCCAATACATCGTTAATTAAACTCAATAGGTTCTCCGCCGAGATTTCCATCACGTTCAATAATTCTTTTTGATCGGGCTGTAAATCTTGATACTGCAGCAACATAATAGTACCAATAATAGCATTCAGTGGCGTACGGATTTCGTGACTCATGACAGAAAGAAATTCGCTTTTGGCCATCGCCGCTTTTTCTGCTGCATTTTTAGCATTGATGAGTTCTTGCTCAAGGGCTTTTGTTTTTCTGATCTGATCTTCTAGAAAAGAAATAATATGGATCAAATCATTATCATCATCAGAAAATTGTTGAGGAGCGCTTGGATCAAGTGATCGGATGGCTTGTTTCAGTTTCTTGATCGACTCGTTTCGGATTTCACTTTGTGCCTGTAAATCTTTAGTTGCCTTCTGGTACTCCGTTTCACTTACCTCAAAGGCATGCTCTGTTATTTTCTTGTCGCGATCAAAAGAGATAAAGCTTTTACCAATAGCTTCTAATAGTTGCTGAATAGCATCTACAGCTAACAAGTCGGCCGACAAATATTTTTGAATATGCTTTTCTAAAATAGGATGGTGAGCCATGCTGTTATATTTATGCTTCGCTGAAGGTGGTTATCGTCATCGTTTGGTTATGCAATTCGCAATTGGTATGCGGATTGAAAGGTGAAATTTCTCCGTAAGAATAGAATCCGGTAATACTGGTTGCCTCTCCAAAAATATTTCTTGCGGCCTGCACTTCTTCCGCTGTTCTATCTTGCAAAATCAGTTTTCTCCCTACACAGCTTATTAGTAAGGCTAAATCGGGATGTTGTTTTTCCCCTCTTTCTACTGATTTACTAGCTGCAATGGAAGATCCTTCTATAATTTTTTCAAAATTTGCTTTCATTAAACGTACGCGAGAACCTTCCGGAAGGTTTCCTGCGAATGTCATTGTTTTCTTTTCTTCATCGATCGTTAGGATCGTTCTTACAAGATTGGTCCCCGAATCGTTTGTACGCATGGATAAGGGAAATAGGAGTGCAGATCCGGGCAATTCCTCTACATATGGGCCCAAATATTGCTTATATAAATCAAGCGCGCTTTCACCATCAATTTCATACAATACATTTTTATCAGATTTTGTGATAACCCTTTCTTTCCCAAATTCATCCCAACCCCCAAATGAGCTATGACCGATTTGCAAGGTATGACCGTAAAAACCAATCGCAACAACATTGCCTTCTGTTGCTGGAGCATTTAATCCAACCTGGGTTTTTTCAAAACGAGCAGCATCGCCTGCCAATCCACCAGTAATAGGTACTTCGTTTACATTTACTTCATTTAAGCCATTTACAAGTTCACTACCGTTTATAAAGGATCCTTCTGATATAACTAAAATGGTGGCTAAGTTTTCTGCATTCAGTTGTTGCATAATAGATTTTCCCGTTTCATAGCTATTCACACCACTACTTACTTTTTGCAACACAGATTTGACTGTTGATTTTTCAAGTTCGATAGCCGTAACCACGGCCGTATCATCATATACATTATCGGCTAAAATTTCTCCGGAAGTAGAACAGGAAATAATATCAGCTTGAGGGAATAGTTTTTTTACATGTGCATAAACCTGACCATCACTTACCACTATACCCGCACCAAATACTAGTACCAGCTGTGTTTTTGATGGGTCTGCTTCGTTGGTGGTAGGAATTTTATTCCATTTACCGGATTGGTAGTGTAGCTGTGTTGTTTTCATGAGGACTTATTTGGATGAACTTACAAGTTAAACCGTTTCTGTTTATATTCCTATATTAATTAAAGGTTCGCTTTAATTATTTAATCAGTTGACGATTTTTTGAAACTTTTGTACGTTAGATCAATGCCTTATGTTGAACGCTAATTTTTTGTTTCATTAATGATCACAGTCGTCTGCATGTGCGTGATCATGCTTTCTACATAATCTATAATTGATATAATGAGCCCCTACTATACATATTACCGCCGGTATTAATAATGATAGCTGCCACTGGTGCCAATGAACTTTTGCCAGTAGTAACATGATGCCAAAGGAAAAAAGAAGTATTGGCCAAATGCTGTGGTGATGTTTTTTATATCCATGGTATAAGGCGTATACACCTACTACAAAAGCAAGTCCTATCATCCAATATTCGAATCGAAGATTATCAATAATATTGACCCCGAATAAGGGTATACTACTGATAAACAAAGGCAATAGGGCACAGTGTATAGCACATGCGATAGAGGTGGCAATTCCTAAAGCATCCCAGTTGATTTTGAAGCGCATAGCGCAAAAATACATCTTTGCAACAAAGTTGCAAAGTTTTTATTCGGCACTTCGTACCTTTGTATCTCAAACAAGGATATGCAAAAGAAGTGGTTGCTTTACCTGGGGTTTTTTGCGATACTAACCGCAGGATTCTATTATTTCCTTTTTCGGGGAACTGATAATTGGAAAAAGAAAATGCCGGTATTAAGCTATGCTAAGCCTTTCAAATTTACTACACAGGAGGGCCTTCCATTTACCCAGCAAGATTTAAATGGAAAAGTAACGGTAGTGGCCTATTTTTTTACTACTTGTAAGGGTATTTGTCCCAAAATGAATAATAATATGAAGGGTATTTATGAAACCTTTATTACCGAGCCTAATTTTCAAATACTATCTCATACTTGTGATCCGGAAACAGATTCGGTTGCACAATTAAAACATTATTCGGATTCGATGAAAATTGATCCTCATAAATGGGTTATGGTTACAGGCAGAAAAGATAGTTTGTATCAAATCGCCAGAACCGCTTATTTGTTAGATGATCCGAAAAACAGTGTTGAAAAAATAGAAGACCAATTTATTCATACACAATTTTTTGCTTTGGTTGATAAAGAAGGTAAAGTACGCGCTCAAATATATGATGGCTTAAAGAAAGATGAAATTGAAAAGCTAAAAAAAGATATTCGCATCTTGCTTACCGAGAAGCAAGGAAATGGTAATTTTATAAACGGCATATTTAATAATAATCCATAGCCAAATGCAGGAATCCGCTATTATAACGCTTAAAAAACACGAATTAAGTGTTACAGATACCCGAAAAAAAATTCTTCAATTTTTCTTGGAGTCTGCAGGCGCTCTTACACATGCAGATATAGAGCAGCAAATGGGTGCCGCATTTGATAGGGTTACTATTTACAGAACGTTACAAACTTTTGTTGAGAAAGGAATTATTCATACCATACCTTCTGCCGATAATGCTATTCGCTACGCGTTATGTAAAGACAATTGTGCTGCCGGGCACCACCACGATGATCATGTACATTTCATGTGTGATGATTGCGGTACTACCTATTGTTTAGACCATGTATCGGTACCCAAAATAAAATTACCAAAGGGTTTTACTGCCAATCAAACCGATTTAGTAGTAAGCGGGGTATGCCATAAATGCGAAGCATGATATTAGTTACAGGCGCTACCGGATTGGTAGGAACACATTTGATTCAACTGCTTGTAGAGCAAGGCAAATCTGTTAGGGCATTATATAGAACCGTTATTCCTGAAGCATTAAGAGATAGCCTGGTAGAATGGGTTAAAGGCGATATTACAGATATTCTTTCATTGGAAGCCGCTATGGAACATGTTACGCAAGTATATCATTGTGCGGCTGTGGTATCTTTCAATCCAAAAAAAAGAAAGGCATTACATGTTATAAATGTAGAAGGTACTGCCAATGTAGTAAATGCCTGTATTGAAAAAAAGGTAAAGAAATTATTATTTGTTAGTTCAGTAGCCGCTTTAGGTAGAATAAGACAAGATAAGCCTATTGATGAAAGCATGAACTGGAGTACCGAAACCAGTAATAGTGAATATGGAAAAACAAAATACCTGGCGGAACTAGAGGTGTGGCGCGGTATGGGAGAAGGCTTAGATACTATAGTGGTAAACCCTGTCATTATTTTAGGTTCCGGTGATTGGAACGGTGGTTCTTCGGGTATATTCAAATCGGCATACGATGAGTTTCCTTGGTATACCAATGGCATGAGCGGTTTTGTTGACGTGAAAGATGTGGTAAGCGCTATGCACTTATTGATGGAAGCGCCCATTAGTGGCAAAAGATTTATTCTTAGTGCCGCTAACATGTATTATAGAGAAATATTTAACATGATAGCTGATGCATTCGGGAGAAAACAACCACATAAACAAGTTACTCCTTTTTTAGCAGCTATTGTTTGGCGATTCGAAGCCATAAAGGCAATATTTACTGGCAAAGATCCTTTATTAACAAAAGAAACAGCCAAAACTGCACAAGCCAACGTTCGATTTAACAATACCCGATTATTAGAAACCTTTCCTGATTTTACGTATACTCCTTTACCAACAAGCATTCTTCGCATTTGCGCAGAATTAAAAAAGAAGTATAACTTAGCATAGCTTGAAATCATTTATAACAGCATGTATTGCCCTTTCTCTGTTTGGACCAACGGTTGCCAAATGGATGGCTTATGCCGATTGTATGTATAAACTACGTGCAGATTATCATATTTGTGATTGTTCGCAAATACTTCGATCTGATATCACAAACACAAATAAAGAAACAACTACTAAAGCAAAGGATACTATCATAAAAACAGATTGGACGATTAGTATAACGGAGGCCGTTAGCAGCGCATCTTTTTATCTTGTGCAAAAACCCATCCCTTATACATTTTTAGTTACTATTCCAATGGCGCCTTCTTTTAGTTTATTAAGGCCTCCTTGTTTACATGGTTAATTATATTTTTTAACCACGTAACATACCTACATCATGAAACAAATAATATTGGTGATGGCTGCCGTTTGCAGCCTTATCGCTACTACCTGCGCACAGGTTAACACCCCTGTTCAAAATACCCTTGTGTTTAACGAGAATAAGCAACCCATGTTATTGGGGCATTGCGATATAAGTAAATTACAAGATTCTCCTTTTAACAGTTGGTTTATTCCTAATTATAAAAACTATACACCCGATTCGAGCTTGTTACCTGATTTAGCAAAAGCATTACGCAAAAAGCATATCGATATTTTTATGGGTACTTGGTGTGGCGATAGTAAAAAAGAAGTACCCGCCATGTTAAAGCTATTAAACGTTATAGGTTTTGATAGTACTAATATTGCTTTAATTACAGTGGGTAATACAGCTGAGCTATATAAAAAAAGTCCACAAGGCGAAGAGCAAGGTAAAAATATTGTTCGGGTGCCTACTTTTATTATATATGACAAGAAGAAAGAAATTGGGAGAATTATTGAGTATCCGGTAGAAAGTTTAGAAAAAGACCTCTTAAAAATTTTACATAAACAGCTTTATACCCCTAATTATCATCAACTAAAATTATAATACTATTCCATTACTTTTTTCCAGAGTTCGGGTATTCTTTTGATCCAAACCAGTTCCCTTCTTTTTAGTGAGGCATCTTCGGCTGGATAGCCAAAATATGTTTTGCCGCCAGCTAAGGAGGAGGGAACTCCGCTTTGGGCAAGCACTACTGCATTCGCTCCAATGGTAAGTGTTTTGCTCACCCCAACCTGCCCCCATAATACTACACCATCCTCAATAATGGTACCGCCGGCTATGCCTACCTGCGCAGCAAACAAACAATTTTTTCCTACCGTTACATCATGACCAATATGTACCATATTATCCATCTTGGTTCCTTCACCAATTACCGTTTCTGCTGTTACACCTCTATCAATGGTACAACCCGCTCCAATTTCTACATTATTTTCGATACGAACCGATCCGCAACTTTGCATTTTCTTATACCATAGACTGCGGTTCTTTTTCGTATTGTAATAAAATGCATCTCCTCCAATCACTGATCCAGACTGTATCACTACGTCATCCCCAATAATTGTATAATCTAGTAATGATACATTGGGATGTATAATACAATTTTTACCAATACGCACTTCTCTACCGATAAAAACATTTGGCATAACCACACTACCTTCTCCTATAACAGCGTCATCACTAATTGATTTTTGTGCAGGAACAAAAGGGCGAAAATGATTTATGATTTTCAAGTATGCTTCAAAAGGATCTTCAACAATAAAAATGGTTTTTCCTTCCGGAACTTTTACATCTGCTGTATTGATTATAATAAAATCTGCAGCACTTTCTAAGCAGGTAGTATAATACTTCGGATGATCTACAAAAACCAAATCTCCTTTTTCAACTTTATGAATTTCATTGATACCTAAAACTGATTCGGTGGTATTACCGGCGGTTTTTGCATGAATCAAACTAGCGATCCACTCAACCGAAACTGGGGCTGGAAACTTCATTTATGGCGTTTTTTGCAGAAATAAAGGTACTAAGTCAAAAATTTTTTGAATTTTTTTTTTGGTGGTTTTCATGATAAAAAGCAAGTAAAAAAACTAGGCAACTGCATGCTATCATTTTTACAAATACCCAAATCAAGTTTTTATCGATCCGCTGAAACGCTTTGATATCAATAGTTACAGCACATTGATAAAATATATATTTTATAGAAATGGATTTTAGCCATCTTTTTTTTGTAAAAAATAATATACAAAAGGTCATCCGGAATCCACACTATCGTTTAAAATGTTAATAAAAATGTTTAAAAAAATTTTT
>JAIEQT010000159.1 GCA_019747455.1 Chitinophagaceae bacterium
AATCTTTTCACACTAGCAAACCTTTTTTTAGGTTGTATGGCTATTGTTTATATTCTTCAACCCGGATTAACACTAACAGTTTCTGCTGAAGGTGAGAATCTGGTGGTATTGCCGGAGCGTATTATGATAGCTGGTTGGTTTATTATGGCTGCTGCAGTAGTAGATTTTTTTGACGGATTTGTAGCAAGGGCTTTAGGAGCTTCCTCGGATTTGGGTAAACAGTTGGATTCTTTGGCCGATGTAGTGAGTTTTGGAGTAGCACCGGGTATGATTGTACTTCAATTTTTAAGATTGAGTTATGCCCAGGAAGCAGGGGGGCTAGATACTTCTACGCTATACCTTCTCCCTTCTTTTCTGATTCCTTGCGCGGGAGCGTATAGACTAGGCAGGTTCAATATAGATACCACCCAACAACATGGGTTTAAAGGGGTGCCAATACCTGCGGCAGGGCTATGTATAGCTTCTTTTCCATTTGTGTTTTGGTATGCTACCGATGCTTGGGTTATTGATTTACTGGAAAATAAATTCTTTTGGTATGGTATCATTCTATTAATCAGCTACTTGATGGTTAGTACCTTACCCATGCTGGCATTAAAATTTAAATCATTAAGCTTGAAAGTATTATTGCCTTTTCTTGTCATAGCAGGTATTGGTATAGGAACAGCGTTATTTTTTGGCTGGTTAGCTGTTCCGATAGGTTTTTTTGCTTATGTAGGGCTATCTTTGGCATTCAAACAAAAGCATTCATGATATACAATATACGTATCAACGTGATGCCCTTGAAAGATCTATTGGATCCACAAGGGAAAGCCGTATTAGGTGGTTTACAGAATTTAGGCATTCAATCGGTACAGGATGTGCGCGTGGGCAAGCATATCACTTTGCAAATAGATGCGGAAAATGAAAACGCTGCCAAAGCCATTGCTGAGAACGCCAGTAAACAGTTGTTGGCTAACCCAGTTATGGAATTTTTTGAGATAGAAGTAATTTAGTATTGCTATACTTAGTTCCAACACCACTCGGTAATTTAAAAGACATTACGCTGCGTGCTTTAGAGGTACTAAAGGATGTGGATTTGATTTTATGTGAAGATACCCGTACGTCATCGAAACTATTACAGCATTATCAAATCAGTAAACCCTTAAGTGCTTATCACCAACATAATGAGCATAAAGTATTCGCACATTTGGTGGAGCAATTACAAGCCGGGAAAAAAATGGCATTGATAACCGATGCGGGTACCCCGGGTATTTCCGATCCTGCTTTTTTATTGGTAAGAGCATGTATACAAGCGAATGTAAAGATTGAAACATTACCCGGCGCTACAGCCTTTGTACCCGCCTTAGTGAATAGTGGTATACCTTCTAACCGCTTTGTGTTCGAAGGGTTTTTGCCTTTGAAAAAAGGCCGACAAACATTACTGAAAAAGTTGGCAGAAGAAGAACGTACGATTATTTTTTATGAGAGTCCGGTGAGATTATTAAAAACATTGGAGGAACTAATTAACTATGTAGGTTCGGATAGATACGCTTGTGTAAGCCGAGAAATTACCAAACTCTATGAAGAGCATGCCAGAGGTAGTTTAGCTGAATTGGTTACTCATTTCAAACAAAAATCGGTGAAAGGGGAAATTGTAGTGGTGATGAGTGGGAAAGAATAGTCATAATTTTCAGACATTTGTACACTTTTAATTTTGCGATATGAATAAACTTGGAGCTGCATTTAGTTTTCTATTTATTTGTTTGATAAGCTTTTCCCAACCCGATCGTTGGCAGCAAAGAATAAAGTATAACATCAATGTAAATATGGATGTTACTACCAATAGATTCAGTGGTATGGAAAAAATTGAATATATCAATAACTCGCCTGATACCTTGAATCGCATTTTTTTCCATTTATACTGGAATGCTTTTCAACCTAATAGCAGCATGGATGTGCGTAGCCGAGAATTAGGTAAAATACGAATAAGCGATCCAAACCCAAGACGTCAAACTGATGGGTTAGATTGGGATGCGCGCGTAAAAGATCGTATCAGTAAATTATCTCCCGCTGAAATTGGTTTTCAAAAAGTAAAATCGGTTATCATTAATGGTGTGAATCAACAATTAAAAGAGCACGAAACTATCCTGGAAGTAGTGCTGAATAAACCGATTCTTCCTAAATCAAAAACCGCCATTGATGTTAGCTTCGAAGCACAGGTACCTTTACAAGTTCGTAGGAGTGGAAGAGATAATGCTGAAGGCGTTAGGTATAGTATGAGCCAGTGGTATCCTAAAGTGGTGGAATATGATTATCAGGGATGGAATGCAAACCCTTATATAGCCCGTGAGTTTTATGGTGTATGGGGCGATTTTGATGTGAATATCACGATCGATAAAAATTATATGATTGCTGCCGGTGGCGATCTACTCAATGCTAATCAAGTTGGTTTTGGCTATGAAGCAAAAGGTGTGACTGTTAAACCAGCAACAGCGAATAGGGTAACCTGGAAATGGCAAGCTTATAATGTGCATGATTTTATGTGGGCTGCCGATCCTACTTATAAAATGATAACAAGAACAACGGTTGGTGGTCCGCTTATTCGAGTAGTTTATAAAGCAGTTGATTCTTTAGAAGCGCGTTGGCAAGCTATGGCTGATACGGCCGCCCTCGCTTATCCTATTATGGCAAAAACATTTGGTCCTTATCCCTATAAAACATACACATTTGTGCAAGGTGGTGATGGCGGAATGGAATATCCCATGGCTACATTATTGAAAAATGCCAGTGTGGGTACTGCCATTCATGAATGGATGCATAGCTGGTATCAAATGATGATGGGTACGAATGAATCTTTATATGCCTGGATGGATGAAGGGTTTACAGACTATGCTACAGCCCGAGTTCAAGGTACTTTGAGAAACCGACCCGGCTTTTGGTATAGCGGTTCTTATGCAGGTTATTTTGCACTCGCCAAAAGCGGTTTTGAAGAGCCTGCCAGTACACATGCTGATCATTACAATACCAATTATGCATCGAGTAGTGCGGCATATAGTAAAGGGGCCGTATTCATGGCTCAGTTAGGTTATATTGTTAGCGACTCGGTTAGAGATAAAATTTTGTTAGCATACTATAACAACTGGCGCTTCAAGCATCCTAATCCAAATGATTTTATTCGTATTGCAGAGAAGCAAAGTGGAATGGAATTAGATTGGTATAAAGAGTATTGGATCAATAGTACCAAAACCATTGATTATGCAGTTGGTGATATTGCTGTAGTTGATGGTAGTACGGCTATTACTATAAGAAGAATAGGTAAAATGCCAATGCCTGTTGATGTGTTGGTAACCTTTAAAGACGGTACACAGGAGATGCATAATATACCACTCGATTTAATGTATGGCGCGAAGCCGGCAGAATCTGCTATTCCTTATACAGTACATCAACCCTGGAGATGGACGCACCCCGATTATAGTTTCACCACGAAACGTGCGGTGAAAGATATCAAGTCTATTGAGATAGACCCTAGCATGCGATTAGCTGATGTGAATAGGGTGAATAATAAGTTAGTGATACCGGAGTAAAATCTTCAATCTTCAATCTTCAATCTGAGATTTGTAACAAAGAGATTCCAGATCGAAAATTCCGGATTTACCTCACTACGTGAAGTATAAATTTCTCTTCAAAATAGGGGTGCTGAAAAATTTTACTGATCTGCATCATGTTGGGTCGTGCACCACTCTCAAAAATTTCTTGCGCGAGGTCGCCCCCTTTTAAGCAGATCAGTCCGTTTCGGATAGCATTTTCTTCTTTACCGGTAACGCCCTTTTTAAGCAAAGGCATACTCCATTTTAGTAAGTCTTTCAGGGGTGCTACGGCGCGTGAAATAGCAAAATCAAACTGCCGGTTTCTAATATCTTCTGCACGGGTATGTTGCGTAGTAACATTACGGATACCCGCACCTTCACAAACGGCTTCTACCACTTTTAATTTTTTACCGATACTATCAACCAAATGAAATTTTACATCAGGAAAAAAAATGGCTAGTGGCACACCCGGAAATCCACCGCCACAACCGATATCAATAATTTTGGTGCCGGGCTCAAAAGGGGCAATAGCTGCTATACTCAAAGAGTGTAATACGTGGTGTAAATAAATTTGATCGATATCTTTTCGGGATATTACATTGATCTTGCTATTCCATTCGGTATACAATTCCTCCAGCATAGAAAGCTGGTGCAATTGAGCACCGGTAAAATCACTAAAATAGTGTGTAATTAATTCCAGTTTTTGCGGGGCGCTTTCCATATAGCTGGTACGGTAAAAATGTAATAAAAAAACATCCAGATATCAAGTAAAAGAAACCAGGGGAAAAGATCTTTCTCATTAAGTTTCTTCATGGCTTTAAAGTAGATAATAGCTTGCACTATGAATCGTATGCCATAAACAGCCAATGCTATCCACCAAGTAAAAAATAAAATGCTTAATGTAAGTAATGGGTATACTAAAAATAAACTCAGGGAATAAAGCCCTAATAAGAATTTATGTTTTGGCTTGTAATACTTGCTGGTTGTATAATGCCTGTATTTTTGTGTCATCCAATCGCCCCAGGTATTTTTAGATTCGCTAAGGGTATGTGTATCTGGGTCGATATTGATTTTTGTATTGCCGGGAGTAGCTACCTGATTGATAAATAAATCATCGTCGCCACTAGGTATTTGATTAATGGAAGAGAAGCCTTTATTTTTAAAAAAGATATTTTTCTTATAGCTTAAATTTCTGCCAACACCCATGTATGGGTTGCCGGCCAAAGCATAGGATAAATATTGTAAGGCCGTATGAAAAGTTTCAAAACGAATGAGCTTATTAAGAATTCCGGGCTTTTTATGGTAGGCACCATAGCCAAGTACGATATCCGTTTGTTCGTCGTAAGTTGCTTGCATTTTTTGTATCCAAAACTCAGAAGCAGGAACGCAATCGGCATCGGTTAATAGTACGATCTCATATTTTGCGCTTTTAATACCCATAGATAGGGGAAATTTTTTCCCACTGATCATTTTGGCTTCCTGCGTCAGCTCAATCATGTTCAGGTTTTTAAAAGAGCGTTTAAATTCATCGATCACATATTTTGTTTCATCGGTAGAATTATCATTCACCAAAACAATCTCATGTGTTGTTTTATAATCTTGCACCAATATACCTGGTAGGTTCTTTACAATGTTATGTGCTTCATCGCGGGCACATACAATAACCGATACCGGATGTTGAACGGTAGTATCTTTTTCAACCGTTGTATACGTTGCCAGTTTGCTAAAAATGAAAAGATAATAGCTTAATTGAATAATAATGATAAGGCAAAAAAGGCCAAATACGATATAAGGAACAAATGGTGGGATGATCATACCGCGCGAAGGTAAGGTTTTTGTAATTTTGCCGGATGGCTGCATTATCCTTTCGATTAGAAACAGAGGCTCATAAAACGGGTGCCAGAGCAGGCGTTATTACAACAGATCATGGGCAAATCGAAACTCCCATTTTTATGCCTGTTGGTACGGTAGGTTCTGTAAAAGCCGTAACACAGCAACAACTAAAACAAGATATACAGGCCCAAATTATTTTGGGAAATACGTATCATTTGTATTTACGTCCGGGTACGGCTGTATTGGAAGCAGCAGGGGGGCTGCATCGTTTTAATGGATGGGATCGGCCTATTTTAACGGATAGTGGTGGTTATCAGGTTTTTTCTTTGGCTGCCAATCGAAAAATTAAAGAAGAAGGGGTAGTGTTTCAATCGCATATTGACGGTAGTAAGCATTTGTTTTCTCCCGAATCGGTAATGGATATTCAACGGTCTATTGGGGCGGATATCATTATGGCTTTTGATGAATGTCCGCCTTACCCGAGTGAATATAGTTATGCTAAAAATAGTATGGAACTTACACATCGCTGGTTAAGTAGATGTGCGAACAGATTGGCTGAAACACCTGATAAATATGGCTATACACAAAATTTATTTCCCATTGTACAGGGTAGTACCTATAAAGATTTGCGAGTAGCATCGGCACAATATGTTGCCGATATGAATGCGGTTGGTAATGCAATTGGAGGACTTAGTGTGGGCGAGCCCGAAGAGATGATGTATGCGTTTACCGCTTTGTGTAATGAGTATTTGCCTGTACATAAGCCCAGGTATTTGATGGGCGTTGGCACCCCATGGAATTTATTGGAATGTATTGATCTGGGTATTGATATGTTTGATTGTGTGATGCCCACTCGTAATGGTAGAAACGGTATGTTATTTACTACAGAAGGTGTTATCAATATTCGGAATAAAAAATGGGCAACCGATTTCTCTCCGATAGATATTGGTTTACCGAATGAGCTAAGTAATTATTATTCAAAAGCCTATCTCCGTCATTTATTTGTGGCGGAAGAAATACTCGGGTTACAAATAGCGAGTATCCATAACCTTAGCTTTTATTTATGGTTAGTTAAGGAGGCGCGTAACAATATTAAAGCCGGAACCTACGTTTATTGGAAAACAACGATGGTTGAGAAATTAAGGCGTCGTTTATAATAATCTACCCAAAACTTCCTAACTCTATTTGCATGGGGATAACTCTCCGTGCATTTTATATTTATTCACTTTTATACTAATTCGTCAGTTGTTAACGCAGTTGAGCTTATTTTCACGGCGCTTACTGATCCGTTATCTATTGAAACCCGTAACGCATACATCCATTTTCATGGATGTATTTTTTTCCGGTTATCTTTGTACTGTACATGAAAAAGCTTGATTGGTACATACTCCGTAAGTTTCTCACCACTTTCTTTTTTGCCATATTTCTATTTGCCGTAATAGCTATTGTGGTGGATGTGAGTGAAAAAACAGATGATTTTGTAAAATCACAGCTTGGAATTAAGAGAATTATAACCGATTACTATTTTGGGTTCATTCCGCATATTATTGCGTTACTCTTTCCTTTATTCGTTTTTATTGCTGTTATTTTTTTTACATCGAAGATGGCGGGAAAGAGCGAGATCATTGCCATTTTGGCCAGTGGCACTACGTATGGGCGGTGGTTAAGACCTTATTGGATTGGGGGTATTTTCTTGTCTGTTTTATTATGGTTTGCCAATCAATATGTGGTTCCGAAAGCAAATCAAATAAGAGGAGGTTTCGAAGCTAAATATATTGATGCTAATTCCAGCTATACCAATATTTTGGCCAAGCCGAATAATGTTTATTTAAAAGTAGATTCCTTTACGTATGCCGGTATCATTTATTACGATACTTTAACGAAAAGAGGCGGACCGGTTTATTTTTTTAAGATCATAAACAATCAACTCGTTGAAAATACGCGTGCCGAATCGATCAGTTGGGATACTACTACAAAAAAATGGCGATTAGATCAGTTGATCGATAGAAAGTTGGAGCCGATGAAAGAGTTATTGGTTCAATCGGCAATGAAACAAATGAACTTTAACTTTAAGCCGGCAGATTTAAGTAGAGATAAATATACCAAGGATAAACTCACTACCCCTGAGTTGAATCGATTTATTGCATTGGAAGAGCTAAGGGGTTCGGAGGGGTTGAACGGACTAAAAGTAGAACGATATAGAAGAGATGCCACTTGTGTTACGGTATTATTACTTACACTTATCGGTGCCATTGTAGCCGGCAGAAAGGTTAGAGGGGGTAGTGGGGTACACTTAGCTGTAGGCTTTGCGACTGCCGCTCTTTTCATCATTACAGATCGATTTTCTACCATATTCTCTACAAAAGGGAATTTACCCCCCCTAATGGCGGCTTGGATACCGAATTTTATCTTCGTTTTTGTTATCATATATCTTTATCGCAAGGCACCAAAATAAATTCTCGTTAAATAAGTAATCCATTTGGTATTGATTTTGTTATAGATACAACTTCTGTTACCTTTACGGCGCCACGTTAAACAAGTATTGCCATGGGAATTATAAAAGACCGGTTTAAAGCTAAAGCCGATGCTGCGAACGCAGAGATCAAAGAATTGCTCAAAGAGCATGGAACCAAAAAAATAGGAGAAGTGACCCTTGCCCAGGTGTATCAAGGGATGCGCGGAATTACCGGGTTAGTTACGGAAACCAGCTTATTAGATGCCCAAGAGGGTATTCGTTTTCGTGGATATTCTATTCCTGAACTACAAAAAAAACTACCAAAAGCACCGGGTGGTGATGAACCATTGCCGGAAGGTTTATTTCATTTAATGTTGGTAGGTGAGCTTCCTAATGAAGAAGAGGTAAACCATATTACCAATGTTTGGCAGCGTAGAAGTCATGTACCAAATCATGTTTTTGCAACAATAGATGCATTGCCTTTAAGTACACATCCTATGACCATGTTCGTAGTAGGTGTAATGGCATTACAAACGGAAAGTAATTTTGCGAAAGAATACGCCAAAGGAATCAATAAAAAAGATTACTGGAATCCAGTGTACGACGATGCTATGGATCTAATTGCTCGCCTTCCGCGTATTGCTGCCTATATCTACAGAAGAAAGTATAAGAATAATGAACATATTCAGCCTAATGGTTTATTAGATTGGGCAGGCAATTTTGCGCATATGATGGGTTATGAAGATGAAAGCTTCAAAGAACTCATGCGTTTGTATATGACCATTCATGCCGATCATGAGGGTGGAAATGTTTCGGCACATACAACACATTTGGTGGGTTCTGCTTTAAGTGATCCATTCTTGAGTTATGCTGCCGGAATGAATGGGTTAGCTGGTCCTTTACACGGATTGGCCAATCAAGAAGTGATCAAATGGATTTTTGAAATGCAGGAACAACTCGGTACCGATGATCCTTCTCAAGAACAGATCGCCGATTATGTTCAAAAAACTATTTCATCTGGTAAAGTAGTTCCCGGTTATGGGCATGCTGTATTGCGTAAAACGGATCCGCGATTCACCGCTCAAATGGAATTTGGTAAAAAACATATGCCCGATGATAAATTAGTAAATACTGTTTGGAAAATTTATGATACAGTACCACCTATATTACAATCCTTAGGGAAAATTAAAAACCCCTGGCCAAATGTAGATGCGCATAGTGGTGCTTTATTGGTTCACTATGGTTTTGTTGAATACGAATTTTATACAGTACTATTTGCTGTGAGTAGAGCATTAGGTGTTTTGGCTAGCCTTTGTTGGGATCGGGCTCTTGGTTTCCCATTAGAGCGACCAAAATCTGTAACCACAGAATCTGTGAAGCTTTGGTTAGAAGGTAAGGATGAGATTTGGGAATGAGAACAGACGATAGACGATAGACTATAGACAATAGTCAATGGTCAATAGTCAGTCGACCTTGAATAATAATATCGGACTTTTGGGCTGGCTCACGGACTCTCCGACTTTATTAACGTCTACTGCTTCAATATCGTAATGGTTTTATAAGCTGTATCTGCACAACCATTACCGGTTACGATTAATTGTACGCGATAGGTTTGGTCTGTAGATTGACGCTGGTATGTATTCTCTATATAACTAAGAAAAGTATTGTTGGTTACCCCATTACCGAAGTTCCATTGGTAGCTATCGATGGTACTTGTGGGAATAGTGCTTTTACTATTAAAACTCCAGCGTACTTCTGTTGCTTTTTGCCAAACTAAAGTGGGTTCGAAAAGTGAGGTGGGTTTTGGATTTTCTCCTTTAGCGTTTACTAATTTATTGGTACGATAAATTTCTCTGCCATTTAGTTTTACACTCATTATCACGTCGTAATCATTCGGAAATTTGTATTTATACTGAATTGGGTTTCCTGTTTGTACACCTTTGCCATCTGAGAAATCCCATTCATACACAGACCCTCCGGGAACATTTTCTGCCGCAGCGGTAAATACTAAACGCTCATTGGTACATACATCAAAAGCTGCTACGGTAAAATTTCCCTTGATATTGCTAAAGGTACCCGGAACAGTTATGTTCATAGTAGTATCGCCCTTGCAACCACTATTGGTAGTTACGGTAAGTTTCACAGCGTATGTTTTATCTGTAATAAATTTGGGGAATTCATGTCGGGTTAAAGGCACTGATAGTACAGAACTAGTGCTATCTCCCCATTCCCATTGATAAGAAACAAAATCACCTTGATTAACAGATGAGGTACTGTTAAATGTGATATAGTTTTGGTTTGAGGGAAAATCGAACTTAGTTGTAAAACTGGCTACCGGCTTGGTTTGTTTGCCTAGTGCTTTGATAGGGAAATTTAGCTTTGTTATCGTTGTATTTTCATCTTGCATTAAAAACAAATTCACCAAAAAAGATCCAGCTGCCTGATAAGAATAAGTTACGGTACTTCCTTTTGCTGTATTGCCATCTCCAAACTGCCATTGATAGAAAGCACCAGCGGGTAAAGCCGGACCCATAGCTGTGAAGCTAAAAATTTCTGTGCTGGGAAAGCAAGTACTGGTATTAGTGATGCGTACGCTGATATCTCCAAAACTAACAGTAGTAGTATCTTTTGATACCGAGATCGTGCCTTCTCCTGTTAATTTTAATGATGCCGCAAAATTAGAAACAGCTTCTTTTTTGCAGCTAAACAAAAAGAAGAAAGGAATGCACCAAACATATCGTAGCAGGCTCGATCTCATATTTTTATTTTGCTGCAACTGTAATATTTGCAACGGTTGTGTCTTTACATCCCGTATTACTCGTAACTATTAATCGTATCGCGTAATTTGTTGGTGTAACTGCTTTGGTATACTCTTGCTCAACAATGGTATTAAAGTTATCATTCACAACATTAAAAGGCATTTCCCATCTATATCCGATAAGATAGCCATGTGGTATATTTGATTGGCTATAGAAGGCCCATTTTTCGGTTGTTGCCGTACTGCTAACAATATTTCTCAGCATTAAAGCTTTAGGCTTAATGTTTTGTCCAAAAGCAGTAACTGCTTTATGTGTTTGATAAATGATTTTACCTTTTAGGGTAATCGTCATTTTTACATCATATGTATTTTGATAGGTAAATGCTTTGCGAACCGGGTTGCCGCTTACCAATCCGGTTGCATCTGCAAAATCCCAAGTATAAACAGCACCTGCCGGAACACCGGTAGCTGTAGGCGTGAAAATAAAATATTCATTTGTACAGCCATCATATTGCACTGCATTGAAATCGCCGGTAATATTGTAAACAGCCGGTACAAAAACATTGAGGGCGGCTGTATCCTTACAACCGGAGTTAGCGGTAACTACTAGTCGTACATTATATGTTTTATCTTCCGGTACTGGAGGAAAGTTTTTGGGTATGAATGTATTAGAAGTACTGCTGGTAGTGCTATCTCCCCAATTCCAAAAATGATTGGTAATGGTTCCAGTTGGCACGGTAGACCTACTGGTGAAGGTCATATTATTGAGGTAATTGATATCGGGTAACGAACTGGAAAAAATAGCGGTAGGGGATATTTGTTGTCCTAGTGCTTTCACAGATATCGATACTTTTTGCAATATTTGGTTATCTGTACTTTTTACTTGTAGAATAACGGTATAAGTGCCTGGGTCTTTATAAATATTTCTAACTGTGGTACCTGTTAGAGATTTGCCATCTCCAAATTCCCAAACATATTTTGCTGTGGCCGGAAAGCCTGTTGAAACAGCTCTGAATTCAAATATTTCATTAGATGGGAAACAGGCTTCTGTTCTGCTGAATTTGATGGTAACAGACCCTTCTGTAACGGTTGTGGTATCTTTAAAAGCAGAAATAACACCCCCAATTACGGTATTGGTTGTGTTTGCTTCGTCTGTAGGCGTGGCATTGTCTTTTTTACAACCAGTGGCAGTAAAAAATACCACAAAACAAAGCCATATTAGGGGTTTGCTGTTTTTCATGAACGAGTACTTGATCAATGTACTCTTCTACAACGTAAAACAGGCTTTATTATTGT